>DATDJH010000092.1:0-3067 GCA_036520635.1 Acidimicrobiia bacterium | reverse complement strand
AGCGACCGGAGCAAGGGGTACATCTCGTCTGTGATCACCGGAGTCGAAGCGCCTTCGACCACCGTGTCCTGCCATTCGATCCATGTCGGCCCGCCGGCGGCGAAAGCAGCTGACAACGCCGAGTTCACAGCGGCCTGCACCGCGAAGACACGGACTGAGGGTTTGAGTGCTTTGAGCGCACTGGCCACCCCGCACAACAACGCGCCGCCGCCGACCGGCACGAATACCGACTCGATTTGTGGGAGGTCCTCGAAAACCTCAAGACCAATCGTGGCGTGCCCAGCGATCATCAATGGCTCGCCCCACGGGTTGAGGTAGCTGTACGGCTCATCACGCCAGCGTTCCTCGAACATGTAGCCCATCAGGTCATCCATGCTCACGTGGACCAACTCCACCCCGTATGAAGCCAGCATGCGCCGCTTGGTGTCGTGGAGCGAGTCCGGAACCATCGACCTCGCCGGGACTCCCAGCCGCCTCGCCATATAGCCCAGCGCTGCCGCGGTGTTCCCGGCGCTGGTCGTTGAGATCCCACGACCCCGTTCCTCTTCGGTAAGGCTCAGCGCCCAATTGCCGACCCCGCGGACCTTGAACGAGCCGACCGGTTGCAGGACCTCGGGCTTGAGGAAGATGTCGGCTCGGGCGTCGTAGCTCGCTAGCGGGACGAGCGGTGTTCGCACTGCCGTTCCCTGAAGCCGAGCCGCGGCGAGCTTGATCTCGTCCATGCCCGGCGCCACCACCGCTTCACCGCCCCACCCGGTGCGACGTCGATCAGCCACTACCTTGACCCTCGACTCATCGAGCCGACTCTATTTGCCAGGAGGTTTCAAATGGAAAAGGTGATAGCTCCGGGCATGGCCCGGCTTCCCTCATTCAGCCATGCAGTGGTCGCCGGCGACTTCATCCACGTCTCGGGTTCCCTGGGGACCGCCGAGGGGACGATGGAACTGGTGCCCGGTGGCACCGGGCCGGAGACCACCCAAGTGCTGGCCAACATCCGGACCATTCTCGAGGCCAGCGGGGCAGGTTTGGGCGACGTGGTCAAGATGAGCATCTTCCTCCACGACATGTCCACCTTCAATGAGATGAACGACGCCTACCTGGACGTTTTCCCTGACTCCCCACCGGCGCGCATCACCGTTGGTGGGGTCGACCTGGCCTTGGGCGCCGCGGTCGAGATCGATTGTGTCGCCTATCGGCCAGCCAACTCCTAGATGAACAGCTGGATGTCAGCCTCGGCGGCGTAATCGAGGAAGGCAGCGGCACCAGCAATCTCCGCACCTTTGATCAGGTCGCTCTCCTCGACACCGAGGACACCCATGGTCGTGGAGCAGGCAAAGAACCGGACTCCGAGACCCTGGGACATATCGATGAACTCGGGGACCGAAGGCATGTTCGCCCGATCCATCCACTTCTTCATCATTGCGGTGGCAGCCGCGGTGGCCCCAGGCATGGCACCGAGGATGTTCGGGAGTTGAACCGGGCCCGCTGGGTTAGCCAGCGACGCAACTTTCAACTTGTCGAACCGATCCTGATGAAGGATGTCCAGCCCGAAGAAGGTGAAGAAGACGCCGACCTCCCATCCCAGGCTCGCCGCAGTCGTGGCCAGGATGAGTGGCGGGTAGGCCTGGTCGAGAGTCCCCTTGGACGCGATGAGCGCAATTCGCTTTGGCTTGGCCCGCTCGGTCTCCTCGACCGGAGCCACGCTATGCAGGGTCGCGGTCATGGCCGGTCGCCCTTCTCGATCCAGAACAATTGGCTGCTCTCGGTTCGCTCGACGCCGAGCAGCGTGTCCCCGAGCTGGCGAGCCAACGCCGGGATGTCCTCGAGGGACCCGGGGTCGGTGCTGATCAGGTGGAGCACCTGTCCCTTGGAGAGCTGGCCGAGGGCGATCGACGCCTTATAGACAGGCAACGGGCAGAGGAGGCCTGAAGTGTCGAGCTCGGCGTCGACCTTCAGGTCCTCGATCGGTATTTCGTATTGGGTTGTCACTGGTTCCTCCTTGTTGTCAAACACGCGGCCGACCCTCGTCACCGAGGATCTCCGCGAAATAGCTCGTGTATTTGAGGCCCGAATCAGCCGAGATCCCCACCACGACATCGGTCTCTGCGGTCCCGAGTTGCTGGACAGCGGCCACCACCGCGCCCGTGGATGGACCGACGGTCAGCGCTTCCTCGCGCCACAGACGCTTCGTGGTCTCATAAGCGGGCCCGTCATCGACCTTGATCACGTCGTCGATCACGTCCCAGTCGAGGATCTCAGGCTCTTTCGCCTCCTGGAAGCTCTTGAGGCCGGGGATGCGATGACCAGGCTGCGGCTCGATGCCAACGATCCGGATCGATGGATCCCGCTCCTTCAGATATCGCCCGACTCCGGTGATCGTTCCGCCGGTGCCGAGACCGGCGACGAACCAGCCGACCCTGCCGTCGGTCTGATGCCATATCTCGGGGCCGGTGGTCTCGTAGTGGGCGGTGACGTTGTCAGGGTTGGAGTACTGGTCGGTCGCGACATACCGACCGCCCTCCTCGGAGGCAGCGAGCGACCGGGCGAGGGCGATAGCCCCGTCCTTGGGATGATCGACCGGGCACAAGTCATCCGGGGTCTCCCACACCTCGGCGCCGAGCATGCGGAGGATGATCTTCTTCTCCTCGGGGACGCCGTCCGGGATGGTCACCGTGACTCCGAAACCGCTGACCGCGGCCAGGGCGGCGAGAGCGATCCCGGTATTACCGGAGGTGGCTTCCACCACATCGCGCTCCCCAAGCAAGCCGCGCTCGACGAGGCCGGCCAACAGATAGCTGGCTGCCCGATCCTTGATCGACCCGAACGGGTTGAGCCATTCCAGCTTCAGATAGACCTCACCCTGGTTCGGGCGCACGACATGGTTGAGGCGCACCAGAGGGGTGGGGTTGTCCGCTCCCGGGAGCAATTCCCGAACATCCCGATATCGCCGGACCTCTCGGTCGGTGCCGAGGGAGGTGGCGACTGTTGTCGTTGTCATCGTCATTTCCTCAATTTGGGCAACAAAAAACCCGCATCCTGTGCCGGTGCGGGTCTGGTGTCTGTCTTG
>DATDJH010000091.1:0-2790 GCA_036520635.1 Acidimicrobiia bacterium | reverse complement strand
TCGTCCCCGCTGCTGTCCTCACCGTTGCTGCGAATGAAAAGGTGGATCCAGCCGTAGGAGGAACCGTCGATCACACGCTGTGTGGTGGGGGAGCGCCGCTCGTGGGAACAGGCATACATGAAGCGCTGTAGCTCTTCCGGTGGAAGGGCTACCCCAGGGCGCTCGGGTCGTTGGCTCATATGACCGCCTCGACCGCTCAGCTTATCCCGCGCACCCTCTCCTACTGGTTCTTGTCCTCTGGCTTACTTGGCGTTCGACTCCACCAGATGAGGCCGATACCGACGAGGACCGCGAGTGAGCCGAGAACCACCCATGTTGTCTCGCCGGTCATGGCACTTTCCGGTACGAAGCCGGCGTTGAGACCCTGCAGCGCCCACACCGCCCCGACCAGAACCAGGACGATTCCAAAGGAAAGACGGGTCCGATTCATCGAGGCTGACCCTAGCTCTTGACATGGCGTGCCCCGTCTGTGGATAATCACCACCACATGAAGTCGACTCGGACCCTGAATTTCTTCGGCGCTGCTCAGCGCTTCTTCGGGTTCACCTACTTCTTCTATTTCGGCGCCTAGCGCCGATTTACCCACCCCCGCGTTACTCCTGACCTACCCCTCTGACGCAACGCGTCCTGAAAGCAGTGAATGAGATGAGCACCGAAAACGAACAGCACGAAGACGACATAACCCAGATCCGGGACGACATCGACCGGGTGGACGCCGAAATCCTCAAACTCCTTGCCGAGCGCAAGGCGTTCAGCCTTCGCATGGCCCGGGAGAAAGGGCTCCATGCCCGCCCCTCCCGGGACATGTCCCGTGAGGAGGATTTGATCTCGGACCGGATCAATTCCGGAATGAGCCATGACCTCGACTCCGGACTGGTCAACCGGGTGTGGCGAGAGATCATCAACGACTCCGTCCGCGTCCAACAGGAGTTCTTGGGTCGCACCGAGTCGACCCCGGATTCGATCGTTGTCGCCATCCAGGGGATCGACGGCTCCTACAGCCATCTCGCCTCACAGCAGTTCTTCGATGCCAAAGGAATCACACCGAGTTATGTCCGCTCATCGACATTCGCCGATGCGATTCGCGCCGTGCAAGAGGGAAATGCAGATGTCGCCGTCCTCCCGGTGGAGAACACCACCTCGGGCGCGATCTCGGAGGTCTACGACGTCCTCTTGGACAGCCAGCTCCACTTCGTGGGAGATGTCCGGTTCCGAGTTCGCCATTGCCTGCTCGGGGTGGCGGGCGCTTCGATCGAAGGATTGCGGCGTATCTACTGCCATCCCCAAGCCGTCACCCAGTGCTCGGAGTTCCTGGCCGGGCTCGACCATGTGGAGCTCGTCTACTTCGCGGATACGGCCCTCTCCGGCAGGCGAATTGGAGAGATGAACGATCCAACAGTGGCCGCCATAGCCAGTGAGGAGGCTGCCCGTCTCTACGGGCTCGACATCCTCAAGACCGGCATCGCCAATCAGGAGGAGAACTACACCCGCTTCGTGGTCGTCGCCGGGCAACCAGCTGCGGTGCCCGAGGGGGTGCAGTCGAAGACTTCGATCGTCATGGCGGTCGGCAACCATCCCGGAGCTCTCATGGATGCTCTAGCGGTGTTCCGCGAGGCCGACATCAACCTCGTGATGCTGGAGTCGAGGCCAATCCCACACAACCCGAGAGAGGAGCTGTTCTACCTCGACTTCGACGGGAACATCTCCGATCCCGCCGTCCAGGCGGTGTTCGACGCTCTCACCAAGCAACTTCGCTTTCTGAAGATCCTGGGCAGCTATCCCTCACGGGACCTCCGTCCCCGTCCGATCGAGCGTGACGTGGCGAGGGGTGAGCCGAAAGGCCTGTCGGCCCTGGCAGAGGTGCCGCCGACCGCGGCCGCCCCCAAGGGTTACAAATTGGGAAGCCGCGTCCACAAGCCGCAAAACACCGTGGTCGAGGTCGCAGGTGTGAGGGTGGGTGGTGGCGAGATGATCATGATCGCCGGCCCCTGTGCGGTCGAGTCGTGGGATCAGGTGATGGCTGCGGCCAAGGCGGTGAAGGAGGCGGGGGGGTCGATCCTCCGGGGCGGTTGTTTCAAGCCGCGATCATCGCCCTACTCGTTCCAGGGTCTTGGCTATGAGGCGTTGGAGATGCTCGCCGAGGCGGGGAAGGCCTACGGACTTCCGGTGGTCACTGAGGTGCTCTCACCTGATGACGTCGATGGGGTCGCCAAGAAGGCCGACATCCTCCAGATCGGGGCCCGCAACATGCAGAACTTCTCGTTGCTCAACGCAGCCGGCCGTGCCCATCGCCCGGTCTTGCTCAAGCGGGGGATGAGCTCGTCAATCGAGGAGCTGCTGCAGGCGGCCGAATACATCCTGGCGGGAGGCAACCAACAGGTGATGCTCTGTGAGCGGGGAATCCGCACGTTTGAGACTGCGACCCGCAACACCTTGGATCTGAGCGCGGTGCCGGTCCTCCGTCGTCACACCCATCTCCCGATCATCGTCGATCCATCCCATGCCGCCGGCGACCGGGATCTGGTTGCACCGCTCGCCCTCGCCGCTCAGGCGATCGGAGCGGACGGGATCATGGTGGAGATACACCCCCATCCCGAGGACGCTCTCAGTGACGGGCCGCAGTCACTGCGTTTGGACCAGTTCGAGACCCTGATGGATGCCCTCGGGTTCGCCCCGAGCACCGTTCAGGACAGTTAGTTGGTCGGGCTCCCGGTGCTGACCGGGAGCCAGGCTGGCCGGTTCAACTCGTGTTGGGTGATCGACTCCTCCAGTGTGAGGGTCATCCCGATC
>DATDJH010000090.1:0-4245 GCA_036520635.1 Acidimicrobiia bacterium | reverse complement strand
CGGGGATGGGAACGTCGAGTACCTACTCTGGCTCCGCAAGGGGGAGGAGAGCCTGAAGGTGGAGGTGCCGGCTTGAGGTTCGCCCTCGAGGTGCGTCAAGGGCGTGAGAAGGCCCTCGAATTTGCCGAAGTCCTGAAGAGTTTCATCTCCGCCGCCGGAGGCGAGGTGGTCGACGCCGCCGCAGGGGCACCCGACATGGTGCTCGCCGTGGGTGGCGACGGGACCATGCTGGCTGCCGTGCAGGTTGCACTGCGCTCCAATGCGCCAGTCCTCGGCTTCAACCTCGGCACTATCGGTTTTCTCACAGAGGCCGAGCCCGACCAGGCGGAGTCGATCGTCAGGCGGCTCATTGCAGGGGACTACGAAGTCGACGAGAGGATGACCGTGAGCGCCACGGTGGGCGATGCGACGGCGACCGGTGTCAACGATGTCGTGGTCGAGAAGGTAGACAGTCAACGGCTTATCGATCTCGAGGTCACCATCGACGGCCAGCGATTCCTCACCTATCGGGCCGATGGGCTGATCATCTCCACGCCAACCGGCTCCACCGCATACTCATTCTCGGCGGGCGGCCCGCTGGTCGACCCTGACCTCGATGCCCTGGTGCTGGCTCCGGTGGCCGCGCACTCTCTCTTCGACCGGCCTCTGGTGGTGCCCTCGGGAACACAAATAGAGATCCGGGTTGGCACCGACCGACCGGTCAAGGTGTCGGTCGACAAGATCAGCCTTGGCCACCTGGTAATGGGCGATCGGGTGTTGGTGGGCAAAGGATCGTCTCCTGCCCGTTTCGTTACCTTCGGCGATCGCAACTTCCCGGTGCTGGTCACCCAGAAGTTCGGGCTCAGGTGATGCTGAAGCATCTGAGGGCTCGGAATCTCGGTGTGCTCGAAGATGCCGAGATCGACCCCGGTGAGGGGTTCACCGTCATCACCGGTGAGACCGGCGCCGGCAAGACTTTGTTGTTGGGAGCTCTGCGCCTGCTCACCGGGGACAAGCCACGCCCTGATGCGGTTGGGCCGTTCGGAGACGACACCCAGGCTGACGGACTCTTCGAGGATGGCCCCGAGGAGCTCGGGGTCAGTCGCGTGGTGCCTCGCGACGGGAGAAGCCGGGCCTATCTCGAAGGGGCGCTGGTTTCGGCCGGGGCCCTGGAGACCCGGGTCGGAAGGCTGGTGGAGATCGTCGGCCAGCACGACCAATTGCGTCTGCGACGCCCGGCTGCCGTGCTCGAGTTGATCGACAACGTCCTCGACGAGGAAGGCGTGGGGGCTCGGTCGACCTATGAGCACTGTTGGAAGGCCTATCGAGCCCTGCTCGAGGATCAGGCAAGCCTCGGTGGCGACCTTATGGCTCTCGAGCGTGAGCTCGACCTGGTGTCCCACCAGGCGCGGGAGATCGAGGGAGCAGGTCTTCAGCCAGGGGATGACGAGGACGCAGAGATGATGGCCTCCAGATTGCGCAACGCCGAGGCCATTCGCTCCCAGCTTGGATACGCGCTCGACAAGGCGGAGACCATGGCGGACCTATCCGGCGAGGTGGTCTCCTCGTTGAGGAAGATCGCAGACATGGATCCAGGGCTCTCGGTCGCAGCTGAAGGTTGGGAAGGCGTTGCCGACCAGATCGCCGAGCTGCATCGCTCGGTTCGGGATGCTGCCGAAGATGCACGAGAGGACCCGGCGGCCCTTGCCGAGGTCGAGGATCGATTGACGGCTCTGGGCGATTTGAAGAGGAAATATGGCAAGACGATCAAAGAGGTCATCGAGTTCGGGGCAGGGGCGCGAGATCGGGCAGATCAACTCGCCGCCCTCCTCGAACGTGCATCTTTGATCGACACCGAGGTGGCCCGGGCGTTTGACGACCTTCAGCAGGCAGCTGTTGGGATGCGTGTTGCCCGAGGTCGCGCCGTCGCCGGCATCGAGGAGGAGGTGGCGGACCATCTCCAGGCGCTGGGGATGCCGACGGCCACCGTGGAGTTTGCGATCGAGCCCATCGAGCCCGGCCCGAGTGGAGCTGATCGGGTCGTGCTCCGGTTTGCCTCGGATGACCGGCTTCAGAGTGGGGCGATCCAGGATGTCGCCTCGGGTGGTGAGCTGTCCCGCCTCGTGCTGGCGCTGCGTCTCGCCACCAGGTCGGAGGGCGCCCAGACCCTGGTGTTCGACGAGGTGGACTCGGGTGTCGGCGGCGTGACTGCCCTGGCTCTCGGAAAGAAGCTGTCAGATCTCGGGCGTTCCAATCAGGTCCTTTGCGTCACCCACCTCCCTCAGGTCGCCGCCCACGCCGGCCGTCACTACGTCGTCAAGCGTGACGGCGACCGGGCGCGTGTGGTTGAAGTCGATGGTGAAGATCGCTTGGAGGAGCTTTCGAGGATGCTTGCCGGGCTCCCTGAAAGTGCCCGCGGCAGGGAGGCCGCGGCCGAATTGTTGGAGCTGACTCTCCAAAATTGAAGATGTCGGCGAGAGCCGGATCGCGTGCTACATTGAAATCCCGTCATGGACGGGCCCCTTTTTACCTCAGAGAGCCAACCCGGTTCCGAGGCCCCCGCTCCGATTCCCACCAAGTATGTGTTTGTGACTGGTGGCGTGGTTTCCAGCCTCGGCAAGGGGATTGCGGCCAGCTCCCTCGGCCGGCTCCTCAAGTCACGAGGACTTCGGGTCGTCAACCAGAAGCTCGACCCCTACATCAACGTCGACCCGGGCACGATGAACCCGTTCCAGCACGGTGAGGTGTTTGTGACCGACGACGGGGGAGAGACCGACCTCGACCTCGGCCACTACGAGCGGTTCACCGGTGAGAACCTGAAGCGGACCTCCAACGTCACCTCCGGCTCCGTCTATTTGTCTGTCATCCAGAAGGAACGCCGCGGGGATTACCTCGGGGACACGGTCCAAGTGATCCCGCATATCACCAACGAGATCAAGGACCGGATCCGCCGGGTTGGGGAGCAGGACGTCGATGTTGTGATCACCGAGGTGGGCGGGACCGTCGGTGACATCGAGAGCCTTCCCTTTCTCGAGGCGATCCGTCAGTACGGGAACGAGGTGGGACGGGAGAACGTCGTCTTCGTCCATGTGACCCTGGTCCCCTACATCGCCACGTCGGAGGAGTTGAAGACCAAGCCGACGCAGCACTCCGTGGCCGAGCTGCGCAGCAAGGGCATCCATCCCGACGTCATCATCGTCAGGTCGGACCGTGCCATTGACGAGGGAGTCCGCAAGAAGATCAGCCTCTTCTGTGACGTTGAGCCCAGGGCGGTCATCGCGGCTCCCGATGTCGCGGACATCTACGAGATACCGCTCGTTCTGCACGAGGGGGGGCTCGACAAGGTCATCTGCGACCGCCTCGGACTGGTCACCGGCCCGCCGGCACTGGAGTCATGGCGGGCGATGGTGGAGAAGGCAATGTCGGCCACCGAGTCGGTGACGATCGGAATCGTCGGGAAGTATGTGGATCTGCCCGACGCCTACCTCTCCGTGGTCGAGGCCCTGAAGCACGGAGTAGCTGCCCACGGACTGCGGCTCGACCTTCGCTGGGTCCCCAGCGACGAACTGACCGGACTGCTGGCCGACTCCTATCTCGAGGGTCTCGATGGAGTGGTCATCCCCGGTGGATTCGGCTACCGCGGGGTCGAGGGAAAGATCCAGGCGATCAGATACGCCCGGGAGAACGGCATTCCGATGCTCGGTTTGTGCCTCGGACTGCAATGCGCCGTCATCGAGCTGGCTCGAAATGTGATCGGGCTCACCGATGCCAACAGCTCGGAGTTCGACCCGTCCACCCCGCATCCGGTGATCGACCTCATGGCCAGCCAAGAGGACGTCGAGGAGATGGGGGGCACGATGCGTCTCGGGCTCTACGCGGCCAAGCTCGCCGAAGGGTCGAGGGTGCGAGCCCTCTATGGGAGCGAGTTGGTCTACGAGCGCCACCGGCACCGCTGGGAGGTCAACAACAAGTACCGCAAGGACCTCGAGGGTGCAGGGATGATGCTCTCAGGGCTCTCCCCTGACGACAACCTGGTCGAGTACATCGAATTGATCGATCATCCCTTCTTCGTAGGCACCCAAGCCCACCCCGAGTTGCGTTCGCGGCCGGATCGCCCGCATCCGCTGTTCTCGGGGCTGATCGAGGCTGCTGCCAAGATTCGCCGGGAAGCCGAGGTCCCTGATCTGGAGGCCATCGACCTGACGGTCGATTGAGGCAGGGATTCGTCCCGCCGTATAGCCTGAACGCCGATTGAGTACCCCCAAG
>DATDJH010000089.1:0-3021 GCA_036520635.1 Acidimicrobiia bacterium | reverse complement strand
GCCGAGGATTTCACGGTTTTCGGGGGAAGCCTCAGCAAGGTGGTCGCCGACAAGATCTGCAAGATCCTCGACATGGCGCTCGACACCGGCACGCCTGTGGTCGGGCTCAAGGACTCCGGCGGCGCCCGTATTCAGGAGGGGATTTCCTCGCTGGACGGGTACGGCCGAATCTTCGAGCGAAACGTGAGAGCTTCAGGGGTCATCCCCCAAATCTCGGTCATCATGGGACCCTGTGCCGGTGGTGCGGTCTACTCCCCCGCCCTGACCGACTTCGTGATCCAGGTCGATCAGACCAGCCACATGTTCATCACCGGTCCCGACGTGATCAAGGCCGTGACCGGCGAGGAAGTGACGATGGAAGAGTTGGGGGGAGCGATGACCCACGCCTCGAAGTCCGGCGTCACCCACCTCGTTTACCCGACCGGACAGGATGCGCTCGAGGCGGTGCGCTATCTGATGTCGTTCCTCCCCCGCAACAACATGGAGCTACCCCCGTTCTTCACTCCTACCGACCGAGCCGATCGGATCGATGACGAGCTCGATTCGATCATCCCGGATGCCTCCAGCCAGCCGTACGACATGATTCAGGTGTTGGAGACAGTTCTGGACGGAAACGAGTTTTTCGAAATCCACGAGCATTGGGCGAAGAACATCGTGATCGGCTTCGGGCGTCTCGACGGGCACACGGTTGGCGTCGTTGCCAACCAGCCGGCCAACCTCGCGGGCACCCTCGACATAACTGCCTCCGAGAAGGCAGCTCGCTTCGTCCGATTCTGTGACTCGTTCAACATCCCGATCGTCACCTTCGTCGATGTCCCGGGTTTCCTCCCCGGTGTCGACCAAGAGCACAACGGCATCATCCGTCATGGGGCCAAGCTCCTCTACGCCTACTGCGAAGCGACGGTGCCCCGCCTCACTGTCATCACCCGCAAGGCCTATGGCGGCGCCTACCTCGTGATGAATGCCCGTGGCATCCGAGCCGACCTGGTGTTCGCCTGGCCGTCGGCCGAGATCGCAGTCATGGGCGCCCAGGGTGCGGTCAACATCATTCACCGCCGGGAGCTGACGGCGGACGACGGTGAGACCAAACGAGCAGAGCTCATCGCCGACTACGAGGAAACGTTCAACAATCCGTACGTAGCTGCGGAACTGGGCCTGGTCGACGAGGTCATCGAGCCCCGCGAGACCAGGTACAAGCTGATCCGGGCTCTCGAAGTGCTCCGCACCAAGCGGGAAAAGATGCCTCCGAAGAAGCACGGGAACGGTCCGCAGTGACAGGAGACTCAAGTCTCAGGTCTCAAGTCTCAAGCTCCAGACAAGACGCGGTCAATCTGGCGTGGGACTTGTGACTTGTGACTTGGGACTGAAGCGATGAAGTCGCTGCTGATTGCCAATCGTGGCGAGATCGCGGTTCGAGTGATCCGCACCGCCAAGGAGATGGGTATCAGGACCATCGCGCTCTACAGCGAGTTGGACCGAGATGCCCTCCACGTCGATCTCGCAGACGAGGCGTGGAACGCGGGACCGGCTCCCGCCGCCGAGAGCTATCTCAACCAGCAGCGGATCCTCCAGGTGGCCCACGAGTCAGGGGCAGAGGCGATTCACCCCGGATATGGGTTTCTCTCCGAAAACGCCGGCTTTGCCAAGGCCGTGCAGGACGCCGGGATCATCTGGGTCGGTCCCCCGCCCGAGGCCATTGAAGGCATGGGCGACAAGATCACTTCGCGTCGCAACGCCGAGAAATTCGGCGTGCCCACCGTTCCCGGGATCACCGAGCCGGTCAAGTCGGTCGAAGACGCCAGGGTCATCGCTGAGCAGTTCGGCTATCCGGTGGCAATCAAGGCAGCCCATGGCGGAGGCGGGAAAGGCCTGCGTGCCGTGCACGGGCCCGATGACCTCGCCGATGCATTCGAGGGCGCCCGACGGGAGGCTGACGCCTACTTCGGAAACCCCGAGGTGTACGTCGAGAAGTATCTCGAGAAGCCGCGTCACGTCGAGGCGCAGATCCTCTTCGATTCCCACGGCAAAGGTGTGTTCCTCGGGGAGCGGGACTGCTCTGTTCAACGGCGACATCAGAAGCTCATCGAGGAGACCCCATCCCCCGGCCTTACGATCAAACAGCGCCGCGCTCTGGCCAAGGCCGCGCTGGCAGCGGCCCGGTCCTGTGGTTATGTCAATGCCGGGACAGTCGAGTTCCTCGTCGATCGCAACGGTGACTTCTTCTTCCTCGAGATGAACACCCGGCTCCAGGTTGAGCACACCGTGACTGAGATGGTCACTGGTCTCGATCTGGTCGAGTGGCAACTCAGGATCGCCAGAGGCGAAGAGCTGACCATCGACGAAGTCGAGCCTCGGGGCCACGCCATCGAGTTTCGGATCAATGCCGAAGATCCCTTCAACAACTACATGCCCTCTCCTGGGCAGGTCGTGGAGTGGCAGGAGCCCGCCGGTCCCGGCGTGAGAGTCGACTCATGGGTTCGTCAGGGAACCACGGTTTCGCAGTACTACGACAATTTGATGGCCAAGCTGGTGGTCTGGGGACCGAACCGGGCGAGTGCGATCAACCGAGGGCGACGGGCCTTGCAAGAATTCAAGATTCGAGGCGTCGCCACGACCATCCCGGCACAACTCGCGGTGCTCGACCACCCCGACTTCATCAAGGGCGAGCATCACACGAGGTGGATGGAAGAGTCCGTGATCCTCGACCCGACCTCGCCCGACGCCCCGCCAGCCCTTCCTGAAGACGAGGAGCTTGCAAAGCGGGATATCACCGTTGAGGTCGGTGGGCGACGGTTCACGGTGTCTTACTGGGCGCCTGAGCCGGCAACCCCCGGTGGTGGCGTGCGACGACGGCCGCCGCGGCTATCCGCTCCCGGCCCAGGAAGTGCCTCAGACGGGGTGCTCACTGCTCCCATGCAGGGCACGATCGTCAAAGTTCACGTCAAGGCCGGTGCTTCAGTCAAGGCGGGGGACGCGATCTGCGTCCTCGAAGCCATGAAGATGGAAAACGAAGTCACGACG
>DATDJH010000088.1:0-3592 GCA_036520635.1 Acidimicrobiia bacterium | reverse complement strand
ATCGGTCGAGGAGGAGCACAGTCCTCGGGCGGGGCACGCCCTCGAAGGCGGCCTTGATGTCGCGGATCATGGCCATCCCGCCCATGCTTTGCACCTGCATGTCGACAATCACCGCATCGACGGCACCCTCGGCGGCCTTGGTGGCGGCCTCAGTGGGATCGTTGGTGGCCTCCACCTCCCAGCCACCCGTTGACAGAGAGGCGAGAACTTCGTTGAGAACCCACGGTGTGTCGCAGACGAGAAGGGCCTTGGGCATCGGCGGTGGACGTTAGCCCCGGTCGCGAGGGCCCCGGATTCCGGGTGACGATCGCCTCCTAACCTCCCAAGTCGTGCGTCGGTTCCTGCTCACAGTGGCGGTCCTGTTGACCCTCTTCCCCCTTTCGGCTGTCGGCGCCGACCCGGAGGCCGGGATAGATGTCATTGACGTCAGCGGGCCGCTCGATGCGTCCGCCCTGGAATTCATGAGGTCTTCAATCGAATTGGCGGCCGAGCGGGGCCAGGTGCTGGCGGTGCTCCAGATCGACTCACCGGCGGTACTGGACGGCGCTGCGTTGGAAGCGCTGAATGCCACCGTTCAGGATCCGCCGCTTCCTGTTGCAATCTGGGTCGGCCCCGCACCCGCTGTTGCGTACGGCGGTATCGCCCAACTCGTGACGGA
Source organism: Acidimicrobiia bacterium (assembly GCA_036520635.1). Lineage (GTDB taxonomy): Bacteria > Actinomycetota > Acidimicrobiia > Spongiisociales > ZC4RG35 > JALYNX01. The sequence continues at coordinate 2,934 of DATDJH010000088.1, read as the reverse complement.
CGCGGAGTGGAGGGCAATTTCACCAGGCTCCTACCTGGGGAAGCCCTTGCCGACCATTGCCGGAGACGACATCGCGGAAGGCACGATCGGAGAAATCAACGCCATCCCCGCCGAGGAAACCGGGCTCGATCTCCAGCCCACGATCCGCCAATACCTCCAGGATCTCGATGGTGAGACGTTCGCCACGGCCGACGGCCCGGTGGTAGTGGAGACCCTGAAGCCTTTCGAGGACGGAGTCACTCTGAAGACCGTCACTTTCCTTCAACCCAGTCTGGGGACCCGCTTCTTCCGTTTGGCGGTGATCCCGGAGGCCGCCTTCTTCTTCCTGGTGATCGGCCTCACCATCGTTTCGTTCGAGTTCTTCGCCATGGGGCCGGGGGTTGCAGCCGGAGTGGCATCGATCTGCCTGCTCCTTGCCGGATGGGGGATCGTCAATCTCCCGGTGCGTTGGTGGGCGCTGGCGCTCGCGGTGTTCGGCTGGGGATTGCTCACCGCCGCCTATCAGAAAGGTGGAGTCATCGTGCTCACCATCCTCGGGGCGCTGCTGCTCCAGATCGGGGGCATCTGGTTCGTCGAGGGCTCAGGTCAGATCGATGCCCGCTGGTTCCTTATCCTTCCCTCGGTGTTGGTCGTGCTGTTCTTCTTCCTGTTGGCGATGCCCACGGTGCAACGCGCCCGCTATTCGACTCAGACCATCGGACGTGACTCCCTGATCGGCGAGACCGGCGTCGCCCGGGTCGGCCTCGACCCGGATGGGATCGTCGAGGTGCACGGTGCTCGTTGGCGGGCGACCAGTCATCGGGAGGCAAAGGTGGCGACCGGCACCCAGGTGGTGGTCACCGGGGTCGACGGGCTCTTCCTCGAAGTGGATCGAGTCCCAACAGAGCGCGAAAACTGATTTTCAGACCTGGCAAAATCTTCCTTGTGATCGACCCGCGTTCTGAGTAGGTTTCGACCCGGTTGTCGCTTCAAAATACGGGAGGAGTCGAATTGTCCCACTTGGACGATTGGCAGCTTGACGCGCTGTGCCGTGGGAACCACGCCTATCTCTTCTTTCCCCCATCGACCTTCGAACGCAAGGACGAGCGGGAGCGCAGAGAGATGAAGGCAAAGGCCATCTGTGGGGTCTGTCCAGTGAGACAACCTTGCTCCGAACATGCGATACAGATCCGTGAGCCGTTCGGGATCTGGGGTGGATTGACCGAGGTCGAGAGAAGGGTCATGCCCCTGGTCAGCTGACGTATGGCAGCTGACCCCGCTTCACACCCCGTTAAGCCCCGCCCGGCAGCGAGCGTCCTCCTGGTTCGCGATGCCGCCGATGGGCCCGAAGTTCTCATGGTGGAGCGGCCTGCTCGCGGGTATTTCGGTGGGCTCCATGTCTTTCCCGGCGGTGGCGTGGATCCCTTGGATAACAGCGCACTGGCGCGCCAGGTGGTGAGCGGGCCCGACGAGGACCACGGATTCCGGGCTGCCGCGGTGAGGGAAGTGGCCGAGGAGGTCGGGATGGCCCTGACTCCTGAGGGTGTCATCTCTGCTCCCGTTCTCCGCGGAGAGGCGCTTTTCGAATCGTTGCACGCCGCGGGATTGTCGCTCGACGGTGAAAGCCTGGTACTCGTGTCACGTTGGGTGACTCCGTCCTACGCCCCGGTTCGCTTTGACACGAGGTTCTACGTGGTTGGGGTCGAGGAGACGCCAGCTGTCAGGCTCGACAGCGAGGAGTTGACCAGCCACCTTTGGGCGTCGCCGGGGGACTTGCTCGCCATGCACGGTCGCGATGAGATGGAGCTGATCCTCCCTACGCTGACTCATCTGCGATGGTTGACCCGTAGGAACGACGTGAATGACGTGCTCGCTTCAGCAACGGGCGCCGACGGGCGGACACTGATTGAGCCCCGCGAAATGGAGGATGGGTCCTTGGTCCCGATCCACTTACCGGCAGACCAGTGATCCGGATCGACCGCATCCTGGCCAACAACGCCGGCCCTTTCACCGGGCCCGGCACCAACACCTGGCTTCTGGATGACGGTCAGGGTGAGGTGGTGATCATCGATCCCGGCCCGGTCGACTCTGCCCACTTCGAGGCAATTCAGTCAGCCATTCTCGGGCGTTCGGTGATCGCGGTCATCGTCACCCACACTCACGAAGATCATGCTCCAATGGCCAACCCGCTTGCGCTCGAGCTCGGGGTTCCTGCTTATGGCTACGCACCCGGGCCTGAATTCGATCCAGATCTGAGGCTCGAGGATGGAGGACGGGTCGCCATAGGTGTCGCCGCCATCGAGGTGATCCACACTCCTGGCCACTCTGAGGACCATCTCTGCTTCCGGGTCGAAGACGTCCTGTTCACCGGCGACCACATCATGGGCGGGTCCTCGGTGATGGTGGAGACCATGGGCCCCTATCTCGCCTCGTTGGAGAAGATCAGGCACACCGGCCTGCGGCGCCTCCACCCCGGTCACGGGGACGATATGGATGATCCCGACAACGTCATCGACTGGTACCTCGCTCATCGTCTGCAACGGCACGAGCAGATATTCGAGGCAATCAAGGCCGGCGCCGATAACCCTCAGGCGATTGTCGAGACCGTTTACAGCGATGTGGGAGCACCCCTCCAGGCACTCGCCCTGCGCTCGGTCCAGGCTCACCTCACTTTGCTCACCGACCAGGGACGGATGGCCTTCGAGCACGGCGAGCACGTCGTCGCGTCCCCGGAATCCCCTTGACCAAAGCATCCCGCACTCTCGCCGCCTTGCTCGTTGTGCTCTTGGCCCTACCCGCCCATGCCGAGGTGACCGACGAGGACGTCGATCGTGCCCGGGACGAGGTGGACGCGGTTCTCGCCGAGTCGGAGGCCCTTGGGATCCAGGTTCAGGAGGCATGGGCCCGGCAATACGCCCTCGACAAGGAGATATCTGACCTCGAGACTTCGATCGA
>DATDJH010000087.1:0-7749 GCA_036520635.1 Acidimicrobiia bacterium | reverse complement strand
GCCGACTCGGGTACGCCCGGGAGCCAGTAGCCACCTAGGAACAGGGTCACGGCGATCGCCGACAGGGTGAACATGCTGGCGAACTCGGCCAGGAAGAAGAAGAGGAAGCGGAATCCCGAATACTCGGTGAGATAACCCATGACCAGTTCCGACTCGGCGATCGGCATGTCGAAGGGGATCCGGCTCAACTCGGCGAGGGCCGCGACCATGAAGATGCCGAACCCGACGAATTGGATGATGACGTATGGGTAACCGGCCTCGATCTGGGCCTGGACTATCCCCTCCATGCTCATCGTCCCGGCCAGGATCACCGAGCCGACGACGGCCAGGATCAGGGGCAGCTCATACGCGATGAGCTGGCCGGCGGCCCGGATGCCACCCATCAGCGAGTACTTGTTCGCCGATGACCAACCGGCCATGAGGATGCCGATCGTTGACAACGAGGAGACGGCGAGGGCGAAGAAGATGCCCACCGAGAGGTCCCGGAAGATGAGGCCCGGACCAAAGGGCACAACCACGAACAACGAGACGGTCCCCACCAGCACCAGCACCGGGGCGAACTTGAAGACCGGTCGATCGGCGTCCTCTGGGATCAGGTCCTCCTTCTGGAAGAACTTGACCCCGTCGGCGATCAACTGGGCCCACCCCCACCGGCCTCCGGCGAAGTAGGGCCCTACCCGGGCCTGCATCTTGGCGGAGAGCTTCATCTCGGCGAACCCGATGGCCATCCCGATCAGCGGGATCATCAGGGCGACGAGCAGCAGCTTCCCGGCCAGGGAGACGAAGAAGTTGGAAAAGAGGTCGGTCAGGAAGGAGCTCACCTATCAACGTCTCCCAGCACGAAATCCAACGAGCCCATGATGGCGATTATGTCCGGAACCAGGACGCCTTCGAGGATCCAGGGGAGGATCGAGAGATTGGAGAAACTCGCCGATCGGATCTTCAGCCGATACGGGCCCTGGCCGCCCTCGGAGACGAGGTAGTAACCCATCTCGCCTTTGGGATTCTCCGCACGCACATAGGTCTCCCCCTTGGGGACCTTGATCACCTTGGGCACCTTGGCCTGCAATGGCCCCGACGGGATCCCGTCGATGGCCTGTTGGATGATGCGAGCCGACTGTCGGATCTCAGCGAGACGCACCCACCACCGGTCCCAGCAGTCGCCGTTCTCCCCGATCGGGATCTCGAAGTCGAACTTGTCGTAGGGGAGATAGTGCTCGACCTTGCGCAGGTCGAAGGGCACGCCGGAGGCCCGAAGGTTGGGCCCCGATACCCCGAAAGAGGTGGCGATTTCAACGGGAAGAACGCCGATCCCCTTGGTGCGGGCGAGGATTATCTCGTTGCCTGCAACAAGTGTTTCGATCTCGTCGGCGACACCGAGGACATGCCCAACTGCGTCACGGGTCTCGGCGAAGAATCCCGCGGGCAGATCCTGGAGCACCTTGCGGGTTTGGGACCCGGATCCGTAGGCGGGCTTAACCCCTCCGATTCGATTGAAATTCGGATGGAAACGCCCACCGGTGACACTCTCGAGAAGATCCAGCATCCGCTCCCGCTCGCGAAGAGCGAAAAAGAGCGGAGTGGCGGCGCCCAACTCCAACGGATATGACGCCATGAATATCAGGTGTGAGGAGATGCGGGCCATCTCGGTGAGGATCAGCCGGATGTATTGGGCTCGCTCCGGGACTTCCACTTGCATCAACTTCTCGGCAGCGACGATGAAGGGCACCTCGTTGGCGTATCCGGAGACCCAGTCGATGCGGTTGACCAAGGTGGTGATCTGGGGATACGTACGGACCTCGGACAGCTTCTCGTAACCACGATGCATGTACCCGATGACGGGGTGCACGTCATAGGCACGTTCCCCATCTACCCGGGCCACCAAACGGAGCACCCCATGGGTCGAAGGGTGCTGCGGCCCGATGTTGAGGGTCATCTCCGGGGTCTCCAGTGAGACCGAAACCGACGCCTCGGAAAGGTGCCGGACCAGATCCTGATCGGCAACCACGTCAGGCCTCCGGGTTCTCTTCTGACGGTTCGTCGGGCTCGGCCGCAGACCCGGGCATGCCCTCGACATCAACCGTTCCGGGCCAGGGCTTCACCTCGCGGCTGAGCAACGGATAGCTCTTGCGGAGCGGGTTGCCGATGAATGAATCCACGAGATAGAGATGGCTCAAATCGGGATGGCCTTCGAAGCGGATCCCGAACATCTCCGCCGCTTCCCGCTCATGCCAGTTGGCGCCCGCGTAGACCTCGACCAGGCTGTCGATCACCGGGCTCTCCTTGGAGAGATCGGCGGTGAACGTCACCCGCTTCCCCTCGCTGACGTCGCCGACAGTGGTCAGCATCTCGAATCGATCGATGACCTCACCACCGGGGGGGTCGCCGACGGCCACATCGAGTGTCCAGTCGACAGCGGACAGCCACGAGAAGAAAACAAGCCCGAGATCGTCCCGGGCCTGGCGATGGATCTCCACCCAGCGTTCAACGGGGACTTTCACCTTGACGGTGTCAAAGGTGATCTCGGCTACGCCTCCGACCACCTCCGCCACCCGGTCGGCGAATGCTTGAAGGGGATGGACTGCGGTCTCGGTCTCAGACGGGCTCGAGGTCACGCTGGTTCCACTTCTCTTTGATGTTCTCTCCCTGGATCTTCTTCTGGAGAAGAACGATCCCGTCCATCAACGCCTCCGGCCGCGGAGGGCAGCCCGGGACATAGACATCGACCGGGATGATCTGGTCGACACCCTTGGTCACCGAGTAGGAGTCCCAGTACGGGCCACCACAGTTCGAGCACGAGCCCATTGAGATCACGTACTTCGGCTCAGGCATTTGGTCGTAAAGACGTCGCACGGCCGGCGCCATCTTGTCGGTCACGGTGCCTGCCACCACCATCAGGTCTGCCTGTCTCGGAGAGGCGGGAAGGGGGATGATCCCGAAGCGCATGAAGTCGTATCGGGGCCCGGAAGCCGCCATGAGCTCGATGGCACAGCAGGCCAGTCCGAACTGGAACAGCCAGAGGGAGTATTTCCTCGACCAGTTCAGCAGCCAGGTGACCGGCTTTGGCATGCCGAACTTCTGGGCTACTCCCACCGCAGAACTCCCTTGCGGACCGCGTAGACCAGCCCCAGGACCAGGATGAATATGAAGATCAGCATCTCGACCAGGCCGAAGACCCCGAGCTTCTCCAGGATGATCGCCCAGGGAAAGATGAAAACCGCCTCGACGTCGAAGATGATGAAGAGCAGGCCGTAGACGTAATAGCGGACGTAGGTCTGGCTCCATCCGACGCCGACCGGGTCAACCCCGCACTCATAGGTCATCTCTTTTGCGGAGGTGGGGTTCTTGGGTCGCAGGACCGATGCGACACCGAGCATCACCATCACGAGGATCGCTCCCAGAGCGGCGAAGGCGCCGACCGTCAGATAGCTCTCGAAGTACGGAGTCATTGCCCTTTTCCGTCGTGATTGCGACCGACGGCGAGTATACGCAGGGTGGCTTGAACCCCGAAGTCAGACGGAAAAGGGGGTTTCGACGGGCGATGGGCCTCGTCGAAACCCCCTTTCTGGGCAGAGGACTTCAGCTGCCGGTGATCAGGTCCCAGCCGCCTTCGTCGTTCCACAGGATGGGAACGGTCACCACGTCGCTGGGCGAACCGTCCTTGGCGGAATGCCAGAACACCCGGACCGACACCGGTGTGGCCTCGAAGTCGAAGTCGTCGATGTTGAAGCTGAATGCTCCCCAGCACCCGGTTCCGCACGTGGCCGTGGTGAAAGCCTCGTACACGACGTTTCCGTCGCCATCGACCAGCTCCAGGCTCACAGTGGCTTCGAAAACGTTGGCGAACCCGGAGATCACCAACGGCGCGTCACCAGTTCCGGTAGGGGCTGAATCGAGGTTCACCGAGTTGAGCTGGTCGAGGAACGCATCTCGGCCAAGGGGCCGGCTGATGTCGAGACCTTCGGTTCCAAACGCAGTGACCGGATCTCCGTTAACCGTAAACAACACCTCGGAGATCTCCTCTCCATCACTGGCAGTGAAGATCAGCTGGTTGAGCATGGTGAAGTCGGCGAGCAGCCCTCCGGCGCCATCGACAAACGCCTGGTTCATGTCGACTGTGATCAGCTGGTCACTCGGGGCCCGGGTCACCCCCACGACCTCGACCTCGACGGGGATCATGGACTGGAATCCCGGAGGCGGGGTCAGGCCATCGGCGGTTAGGAGCCGCAGCGAAGCTAGCGTCGGATCGCCCGGCACGGCCTCTGCTGAGGAGAAGAATGGGACCAACGCCGGATTGCCCGTGTTCGAGTTCTCCGGTGTTTGGACGAGAAACACGAACACCCCTTGGGTCTCCGCGACCGGGGCGGTTGTCGTGGTCTCCGGCAACGTCGTGGTGACCTCGGCAATCGATGTCGACGTCACCACCGGCTCGCTCGATTGGGTTGAGGGCACGGTCGATGTCGTGGTGGTCCCGATCGGCGCCACCTCACCGCCTCCACGAAGAAGAAGGATCGGGATCAGGGCAAGGACGATCACGATTGCCGCGGCTCCGGCGAAGATCAGGACAGGGCTCTGCTTCTTCGCGCCGTTGGTTGGTTGGGTCACAGTGGTCTCCTCGGGGAAGGGCGGTGGCTCCGGGGACATCGCCACCAGCCGGTCAGCAAGATCTTTCATTCTCTGGTCGTCGATACCGCTCATGACAGCGACTCCTTGAGGTGCTTCCTGGCTCGGGCGAGATGACGCTTTACCGCGCCCGGGGAGACACCCATTTGGGTAGCGACTGTTTCAACCGGGAGATCAGCCCAGTAGGTGAGCAGGACCACGGCTCTCTGCTGCATGGAGAGCCTTTCGACAGCCCGAAGAACATCGACGTCGATCTCTTGAGGTGGTGTCGAGTCAGGCCCGACCGTCTTCAGCTCACGAAGACGGCGGGAGAGCGTGCTTCGGTGGTGATCGTTCGCCACGTTGAGCACGGCTCGATAGAGATAGGCCCGTTGATTGGTCACCTCGGGCCATTTCTTGGACGAAAAGGCCTTCAAGCAAGCATCGGTCACCACGTCGGCAGCGTCAAAGGGCCCTACCAGGCCAGTCGCGTACCTGGTGAGCTCGACGGCGTATGACCGGTATACCTGCTCGTTGTCCATCACACCTGTGGCGGTGATCATGTACTTGAGACGGAGCCAACCGGCGGTTTGGGTGACAGCCGGCAATAGCCTGCCGGATCATGATCAACCCGGACTACGAGGGCGGCGGTCTCGGGAACCTGGTGTCGGAGATCGAACACCGCCTCACTGGCACCTCGGCAGGCGTGCCGCTGCGCCCCGACCTCGCAGCCACCATCCCCGATGCCCGGACCTACGTCTTGCTTCTCATCGACGGACTGGGCATCGCCCAACTCGACCACCAAGGAGCGAGGTCGATGAGCGAGGCCAACCGGGGACAGCTCCACGCCCCATTCCCCAGCACCACCAGTGTCTCGATGGCCACCGTGGCCACCGGATTGCCGCCGTCCCAGCATGGCCTCGTGTCGCACCTCGCCTGGCTGGAGGAGGCCGGTGGGGTGGTCAACACTTTGAAGTGGGTCGACCTCGACGGACTACCCGTCAACCATGACTACCAAGCAATGCTGCCCTCCCCCACCCTGTGGGAACGACTCCGAGCCGCTGGGGTCGAGCCGATCACGGTGCAACCGGGGCCTTTCGAGGGAAGCCCTCTGTCCCGGCTCCTGTATCGGGGTGCCCGTTTCGAGCCGACCTGGGACCCGATGGACCTTGTCGATGCCACAGTGCAATTGGCCGGAAGCGGCCGGCGGTTCATCTTCACCTATGTGTGGCAGGTCGATTTCGCCGGTCATGTCAACGGCTTGAGTTCGTCTGAATTCACTGAGGCGATCGGTCTAGCCGGAAGAGTTTGGGATGGGCTTTCCTCCAGGCTGCCCGACGATGTGGCCCTGATCGGAACTTCGGACCACGGCCTCCTGGAATTCTCCGAAGCCGACAAGATCCTGATACGTGACCAGCGCTTCGACCCGTTGCGCTTTGCCGGAGACCCGCGGGGAGTGCTGCTCTGGGGCGACCGCACCCTGATCGATGGACTGCGCGACGAGACCGGGGGCACCCTCGTCGACCCGGTCCAATTCGCCGGACCGGACCCGTCGACGCAGGCTCGGCGCAGGCTCGGACAGAATCTTCTCGTCCCCCCAGAGGGAAAGGTGATCCTTCCGCCTGGGTTCGACAAGCGGTTGCGCTGCTATCACGGCGGCCTTTCGCCAACCGAGATCGAAATCCCGCTTCTCGTCCGTCGAAGGTGACCCAGGACCATCGCTCACCTTCCGCCAGTCGTCAAAGGCTGCCAACATGAGCTCATCCCTTTCACTTCCCAGCGGTGAGTGTCGGCTCTCCCACCCCCAAGACTCCCCGACTCGTTGAGCGAATCGGTTCACCGGCGACCATTGCGGCGCTGGCCTTTCTCGTCGTGCTCGGAGTCGGGATCACACTGTTGGTGCTGGTCAGAGATTCCCTCGCCGGAGCCCGAGATTCGAGGCGGTCGGTCGAGGTAACGCACATTTCCGATGCCTCCATAGCCCTTCTTGCCGCCCTCCAAAGCGAACGTGGCCTGGGGGAGCTTTACCTGGCGAGTGGCGATCCCGAGGACCTGGCTCGATACGAGGAGTCATTCGTCACCACGGACACGGCCGCCGACATCTATTCGACGACCTGGCTGGCAAGTGGCGCTGACATCCGCCAGGAGGACCAGGGCGGCATGACCGGAGTATCGGCTGCCGTTGCCCCTCTCGAACAGATCAGATCTGCAGTGATCGGTGCCGAGGGGGAGTCACCGGTAGACCTCTATGCGGGTCTCGTCGATCCCATCCGGCAGAACCTCTCGGACATGGCTCTCCTCACCACCGACGCCGAAGACGTCCGCATGCGACGAGCTGTCCTCTCGCTCCTCGACTCGTCGGGGTCGCTAGCCACCAGACGCGCATTAGTCGCGCGACTGCTCGCAACTTCCGAGGAACTGACCCGACAACAGGAGATCCAGTTGTCGCTGCTCGGCCAGGAATCCGATGTGAACCTCCGCGCCGCCCAGGCGCTGCTCACCGGCGGATTTCGGGCAGACGTCGCTGATCTGGCCGACTCCGGGGAGTCGAAAGCAGTCGAAGGGACGCTGGAAGGGATCATCAACAACACCGACGTCGATACCACCCCCCGTTCCTGGTTCGCTCTCGCCACCGCCGAGATCGACCGCGTCCTCGATGAGGCAATGAAACTGAACGACGAGGTGCGAGATCGTGCATTGCAGGGGATCTCTGACGCCCGACAGGCAGTCACGATGACCATCGCCCTGCTCGGTTCCCTCTTCCTTCTCTCGATCCTCGCCGCGTGGAGCGCCATCATCGCCAGTCGGGAGCGGGCCACGGCACTCGCCGAGCACCGTGACCTGGTCAACGGGCTGTTGCGTTGGTTCGGAAGCGAGTCGCTGCCTTCTGTCGAAGGGCTCGAGATGGAGGTCCGCTATCTGCCGTCTGCGGCGCACGCGGGAGCCGGCGGAGACTGGTATGACGTGTTCTTCGACGCCGGCGGCGATCTGGCGCTGGTGGTGGGAGATGTCGCCGGGCACGGCTCCCAGACTGTCGCTCACATGGCGGAGATGCGAAACACGCTTCGAGGCCTGGCCCATTCCGGGGTTGGTGGGCCGGCTCGTCAACTCGAGATCATCGACAACACCATCGAGTCAACCGAGTTG
>DATDJH010000086.1:0-6790 GCA_036520635.1 Acidimicrobiia bacterium | reverse complement strand
CGATCCAGCGATCCTCGCCGCACGGGCCCGTCTTCACTCCCTCGCCGCTGAGCTCGGTCTGACCGCCCCCACCGCGCAGCCCGAAGTCTCGATTGAGGAAGGGGCTTTCGAACCCTTGATTTCCATTGTGGTGCCCGTCTTCGACGATGAGCCCTTCGTGAGGGCCGCCTTGGAGTCGATTCAGCGACAGTCATATCAGAATTGGGAATGTCTGGTCGTCGACGACGCGTCGACAGACTCATCATGGGACCTGGTTCGAACCATGGCCGACGACGACCACCGCTTTCGCGCATTCCGCAACAAGAGAAATCGTGGTGTCGCTGCCGCTCGTAACCTTGCGCTTCAGGAGGCGACGGGGGAGTACTTCGCGTTTCTCGATGGCGATGATCTGATGCTGAAGTTCAGCCTCGAGGATCGCGTGACAGCGCTTCGTGGATACCAGGGCGACCCTTACGTGGTTGGCTCCTACATAGGTGCTCGCTTCGGCGCCGAGGAGTCCAAGGTCGAGGACTTTCCGGACCGGCAGCCCGCCCGCCTCAGGCGATTTGTCGACTTCGTGATTGCCGACGGCGAATGCCCCTTCAGCATCCTCGCCCCTTTGGTTGCGTCGGAAAAGGTCCGAGCGCTGGGCGGGTTCGACGAAAAGATGCGTTCCGGCGCTGCGGACTGGGACCTCTGGTATCGCATGCTTCGAAACGGCTGCGTTTTCGTTGCGTCACCGTTCCTCGGAGCGATCTACCGACAGAATGGCCGAGGATTCACACGAAGAGACCCCGCAGCGCACACATTGGTGTCGTCCGGTCTGATTCGTGCCGCCAACAAGCCGGCGCGGCGCAAGATCCTCGCCAGCCCAACCCCATTCCCGATGCCGGCCGCGGTCTCGACCTACCGCTCTCTGCTGAAGATTGCCGAGCGAGCTACGCGGTTCGCGGCGATGGCGCTGGTGGACGGCAAGCCTGAAGCGATGCACAAGACCCTTTCGGTTGTGGATCGTGGGACGTGGCCCTTGCTCGATCGCCACCTTGTTGTGTCGGATCTGGTTCAGACCGGGGCCGCTCGCGCACTTGGCCTTCAGCCCGATCAGCTCAAGACAGAGGGCGACGCTTTGTCGCCATACGTCGGAGCGATCACGGCTGCGATCCGGGACGCCAGCGCCTGATGAGTCCCAGAGTCTCCATTGTCATCCGCTGTCACAACGAGGCGGAACACATCGGAAAGCTGCTCGCCGAGCTGAAACGTCAGACCTTCACGGATTACGAGGTCGTCGTCGTCGACTCGGGCTCGGACGACGGCACTCTCGACATTGTCAGCAACGAGGACGTCATCCTGGAGCACATCCGAAAGGAGGATTTCAGCTTCGGGAGATCGCTCAACATCGGTTGCAGCGCGGCGTCAGGCGAGATCCTCGTTTTCATTTCCGCCCATTGCTATCCGGAGCACGAGGACTGGCTTGCCAATCTCATCAATGGCTTTGACGACGACAAGGTGGCAGTGGTCTACGGGAAGCAGCGAGGCATCCCCGAGTCACACTTCTCTGAGCGCCAGATATTCAGAAGCTGGTACCCCGATGTCTCCGTTCCTCGCCAGGAAGGCCCTTTCTCCAACAATGCGAATGCCGCGGTCCGGCGGGCCCTTTGGGAGAAGCACCCTTACGACGAAACCCTCACCGGGCTCGAGGACGTCGCTTGGGCCCAGGAGGTCATGCGAGATGGGTGGTGGGTGAGCTATCGAGCGGACGCCGGAGTGGTCCATGTCCATAACGAGACCTCGGGACAGATCCGCAACCGATACCGGCGGGAGGCGATCACCTTCCAAAAGGTGTTTCCGGGGGAGCATTTCAACACTTGGGATTTCCTTCGGCTTTCGTCGAGAAATGTTCTTGCCGACAGTCGTGCGGCCTTTGACGAAGGCGTCGGGCTCTCGTCGCTATGGCCGATCGTCCGATTTCGTGTGTCACAGTTCACCGGGACCTACCAGGGCTTTCACATGAGGCGTCCGCCGTCGAGCGATCTCAAGAAGCGCTTCTACTACCCCGAGGAAGCCGAATGAGCCTTGCGGGCCTCATCCCGATGAAAGGGCACTCCGAGCGGGTGCCCCGTAAGAACCTCCGGATGATCGCGGGGCGTCCCCTGTTTCACTGGATCACCGCGACCTTGCTCAACGCCTCACTCGTCGACGAGGTCATCGTCGACACTGACAGCGATGAGATCGAGGAGTCTGTCCGAGAGTCCTTCCCGGATGTGAGGATCCACCGTCGTCCATTGCACCTACATGGCGATCTGGTGGCCATGCACGACGTGGTTACAGAGGTGGCACGCACTCTCGACCACGACAATCTGTTGCAGAGCCACACCACGAACCCACTGCTTCGCGCGGCCACTGTTGACGGCGCCATTGATGCCTATCTCGGCAGGGGTGGCCACGATTCCCTGATGTCGGTTACGCCCCTCCAGACCCGTCTCTACTTCGAGAGTGGCGAGCCTGTGAATCACGACCCGGCCGTCCTCCTCCGCACTCAAGACCTGCCTCCGATTCTCGAGGAGAACTCCTGTATCTACATCGCACCAACGGCACTTGTCGTGGCCACCGGGCGTCGGACCGGCCCCAATCCGCTGTTGTTCTCGATTCCGAAGGTCGAGGCGGTTGACATCGACGACGAGGTCGACTTCGCCGTGGCCGAGGCACTTCTCGAGCGGTCAAGTGGCTGATCCCGATCGCGTCCTGATCACCTGCGGGCTGGTCTGGGATGCCGGCGACGAGGTGATCCGGCGTCTCGAAGCCGTCGGTTTGGAGGCCGACATGCCTCGCTTCGAGGGCCAACAGCTGGGCGAGGAAGACCTCCTTCCCATCATCGGCAGGTATGCGGGGATCCTCGCCGGCGACGACCAACTGACTCGAAGGGTGATGGAGGCCGGCCCGGGTCTGAGGGTCATCTCGAAGTGGGGCATTGGTGTCGACGCCATCGACCTCGAGGCAGCGGCGGACCTGGGAATCAGGGTCTTCAACACGCCCGGTGTCTTCGGAGACGAGCTCGCGGACTACGCAATGGGGTATCTCCATCTCTTGGCGAGGCGCCAGCACGAGGTGAACCAGCAGGTGAAGGATGGAACGTGGCACAAGGTGAGAGGCCGCTCGCTGGCCGGGATGACCATCGGGATCGTCGGGATGGGAAGCTCTGGGCGCTCGCTCGCCCAGCGCGCGTCGGCGGCGTCGATGCGAGTGTTGGGCTACGACACGGTGGTCCCGGAACCAGGAACCAGCTTTGAGCTGGTGAGCCTCGAACGATTGCTGGCTGAGGCCGATGTGGTGTCGTTGCACGTCCCGGCCAGCAAGGAGACGCACCACCTCATCAACGCCAACACTTTGAGTCAGATGAAGCAGGGCGCCTGGCTGATCAACACCTCGCGAGGTGCCCTCGTCGACGAGGCCGCGTTGGTCGATGCCCTGAGGGAGGGGCAGATCGCGGCTGCAGCACTGGACGTCTTCGAAGACGAGCCGGTGAGTCCTGCGAATCCGCTGTTGTCATTTGAGAGCGTTGTCGTTGGCGCTCACAACGGGTCGAACACTGTCGAAGCGGTGGCCCGGACCACCGATGCGGCGGTAGCCAACCTCATCAAGGGTTTGGGGCTGGACGAAGGATGATTGAGCGAGTTGTGGTCACCGGTGCACAGGGCGGCATAGGCAGTGCTTGTGTCGATGGTTTTCGCGACCTAGGCGCCGAGGTGATCGGCGTCGACCTTGTCGAGGGATCACCGGAGGACTTGCTACTCGACCTCTCGGACCCGGATTGCGGCTCTCAGCTTCTGGCCCATCTCGCTGGCCGGTCTGTCGATGTTCTGGTTAACAACGCGGCCATGGGCTTCTCGGGCGAGGCCGTGGACACCGACGCGGCCGAGTTCGATCGCCTGATCGCGGTCAATCTACGGGCCCCATTCCTCCTGTCAGCGGCGCTGTATCCGAGCCTGCGCCAGCGCTCCGGTGCGGTGGTCAACGTGTCGTCTGTTCACGCGGTGGCTACTTCTTCTCGGGTGAGTGTCTACGCCGCCTCCAAGGGTGGCCTTGTTTCCTTGACCCGCGCCCTGGCCCTGGAGTGGGCACCGGAAGTCACCGTCAATTGTGTGCTGCCCGGTGCAGTCGACACTGAGATGCTCACTGACGGTCTTTTCCGGGCAGGAGCCACCGTGGAGTCATTTGGCGAGAGAACGCCGGCGAAGAGGGTTGCCCAGCCTTCGGAGATCGCGCAAGCTGTTTTGTTTCTCGCAACCAATCGGTTCACGACCGGGGCAGCCCTCGTTGTGGACGGTGGAGCGTCGGCTCGACTGAGCACAGAATGAAGAGTGGAAAGAGAGCTCAAATGACCATCAGCAACCTCGTCTTCTCGAACCGGAGCTCCCGGATCGCGCTGGTCGGGATCACCGCGCTCGCGTCGATCGGATGGCTTTTCGTTGACAGCTCAACCGCCCTGAGGATCCTCGGACTGCTGACCGCGTTGCTTCTCGTTGTAGCCATCAAGACGTGCGCCGAGTTGTTTGTCCAGCTGCGGGCGGCGAAAGAGAAGGCGCTCCATGCGATGGAGAGTGCGGCTCAGTCGAAGCGCTCCGTCGACGAGAGCAGGGCTGAGTTGGACATGGCCCGTCAGCGTTTGACGAGGCTCGAGGCTGCGATGTTTGAGGAGAGAGGTGCCTTTTCCCAGGAGCGCCAACGGACCGAGGCTCGAATTCGTGAGCTTCGCAGCGAAATGTCCAAGACGGTCAAGGAGCTATCGACCCGGGTGGACCAGCTGGCGAATCGCTCGGGCACTCGACGCCACCGTGAGACCACCGAATCGTTCCGCGAGCTCGGTCTCCGTGACTCGCTTGCCGGCCTGTCCCGGCCGGAGGCATCAGAGTCGACGGAATAGCTGGTCAGCTATTCGGGGTGAACGATCCGGGTAGCGGCGGCTCCATGTCTTCGAACGGCTGGCGCTGCCAGATGGCGATGCCTGGTGTGTACCAACTGCAGAACGGGAGGTTCACCAGACTGCCTCCGTGCTTGCTGACGATGGTGCGGAGGGCGCCATTGACTCGAGGGTCTTCCTTGCCTTCACCGATCAAACCGGTGTTGTCGAAGATCACTGCGCCGTCGGGCCGCATCCGATCCACGACGACGCTGAATTCCTCGACCACGTGGTCGTGAAAATGATTGCCGTCTAAGAACGCAACGGCGATCTCGTCGATCCCGGCGACGACTTCGGGGAGAACCTGCAATGCGTCACCGCAATACGCCTTGATCACACTCGACACACCTGCCAGGTCGAACCGGCGTTTCGCCTCTTCGTGAATCTGTGGATCTAGCTCGATGGTGTGCAACACGCCTTCGCGACCTGAGTCCAGGATGGCCTGTCCGATGAGGATTGCCGTGGAGCCAACATTGGTCCCGGTCTCAACCATGACGTTCGGCCGGTCCGCGTCGAGCAGCATCAGGATGGTGTGGTAGACCCAGCCCCATCCTGGGTGGCCGAGGCTGCGTCCCGAGCGGCTGACCCAGTCGAGATTGTCGATGACGCCGTCGTCGAGGAAGGCAACGAACCGGCTCGGAACGATGGACCGGTCGTAGTCCGTGATTCGGTAGCGGTATACGGGCTCTTTCACCAGCGCACTCTAAGAAGCTCGATCAGACTCTCGCCGAATCGGGTCTAGGAGAAATGTCGGGCGTAGTCGACACGTTCAAAGAGCTCGAGGCGGCCTCCGGCGGTTGCATTTAGGATCCGGCGGCCGTCGGCTTCGAAGATGAGTTTGGCCAGGGCGTAGTTGGCGAGCACCCGGTCCAGCTTCGGATCCTTCCACACCTTCCCGGCTCCGAAGTAGTCAGGGTGGAAGTGGTTCGGATCGTCACCGGTCGAAGTGATGACGTCACCCTCGACGATTGCCTCGGGGGGCACCGTGTAGGAGAAGTCCATGCCGATGAGCACCACCTCCGCAAAGCCAAGGTGATAGGCGAGCTGGAGGTTGATCAAGGTCACCGACTGTCCGCTGTACAGCCGCTGACCAGGGTCCATAGAGAACCGGGGGACGCAGAAGTTTGGGGAGCGGGGCTCATAGAAACCGCGGTTCATCATGAAATAGGTGACGTCCGGTAGGTCACCCACCATGGCCCGGTAGATCGATGGAAAGAACTTGTGCCCGGCGGAGTAGGCGACGATCTCGCTCAGGTTGTCGCGCATGACGGCGGTGTCCTCGACGACGTAGAAGCTGGGATCGAAGCCCATCTTGTCCGCCGCATAGAAGATCCCATTCACAGCGACGGTGTATTCGCTTTTCAGCCTGGTCAGATCCAGATCGTTCAACGAGGGCCCATTGCCGATGATGACGACCCGTTCCCCCCGATGCCGGTCCTTGAACTGAGCGAGGGCGCGGGAGTCGAATATGGTCTCCGCGTACTCCTCGACCTGCCATGCGGCCGTCGGTTCGGATTCCGTCGGATCGGTCGGGTCGGCAGGCAAACCGGAAAGGAGCATCCGCGTTGGAGCTGAAGGAGCGGTCGACCCCGAAGAGAGTGGAGCGCGATGCGCCTCTGCGAGCTGCATCACTTCAACGCCCGGCTGATCAACCTCGACGACCCGACCGCCAGCCGCCACCACGGCGGCGGCGACTTGGTCGACCACGCCGATCCTCACCTTGCCGACGAACGCCGTCGAACAGGTGACCGTGCGCAATGCCCATTCGTTGAGTGACCAGGTGGGAAGGGACTCGGGCGCCCCGATGGTTGCGCCCTGGCTTCCACCTTCGCGCTCGATGGTCAGAACCCCAAT
>DATDJH010000085.1:0-2832 GCA_036520635.1 Acidimicrobiia bacterium | reverse complement strand
GATCGAGAACCTCTCAGCGAGCTCGCGAAGCGCATCCCAAGCCTGGGAGTTGTGGATCCCACTACTGACCGAGAGCAACGGTCGCTCAGCGCTGGCAATCAGCTCGGCGGCTCTGGAAATTGCAGACGGATCGGGACCGGGACGGGCGATGTTGATCCAACCTGAGAGGTCGATCTTGTCGGGAACCTCAACCATCGTGTGCTGAATGTCGAACGGGATCTGGACAACTACGGGCCCGGGACGACCCGAGATCGCCTCTTTGTAGGCTCGGGCCAGCATGTCCAGGGCAGTGTCCGGTCGGTTGACCGAGAAGGAACGCTTCGTTATCGGCTTGAGGATTGTTGGCCATTCCTCCGGGCCGTAGCGGTAGATCTCCTCGATACCACCCCGGTCGTACCATTGGGTGGCGCCGCCGCCTGCCAGTACGAGGAGCGCCGACGACTCAAAAAATGCAGTAGCTATTGCAGGGACGATATTGGTGCTGCCCGGGCCCACTGATGTGGTCACCACTGCCATTGGTGGCTGTCTCTTGGTTCGCCAATAGCAGTCGGCCATATGGACGGCGTGATCCTCGGCACGGGCCGCAATGGTGTCGATCGAAGTCTCATGCACGAGCGCATCGAGGAGGGCCCAGTTGCCGTGGCCGTTGTAACCGAAAACGACTTCGGTCCCGACCGACTCGAGTGTCTTGGCTATTGCAGTTGCGAGACGAATCTTCGGCAAGGAATGCACTTTCTGGTTCGGGGAGACCCTAAACAGTAGTGTGTCAATACATAGTTACAAATCTGCTCTAGGTCAGGGAGGAAACTCGCAAGATCCACTTGCCCACGCCCTGGCCGGATTCGATGGCCGAATGGGCCTCTCCTGCGTCACCGAGGTCCGCGATGTTGAGTGACGGAAACACGACATCGCCATTCACGACGGCCTGTATGGCTTCTTCGAGGAGAACACCTGCCCCCGCGGGGTCGAGGGCAAGATACCTCGTGAGGCTCACCCCACCAAAGGTGATGCACGCGTTTCTCAGCTCCGGACCTGTCATGGACACCTGCTCTTCCGAGCTCGTCTCCCCAAGCGTCACGATCCGGCCCAAAGGCGCCGCGTGTTCGAACCCGTAGGTCCTGACGGAGCCGCCCACCGGGTCGACGATTACGTCCAGACCCCTCGGGACGATGTCCCGGATCTGCTCGTGGAACTTGTCGCGTAGCAGGATGTGGGTGTAGCCACTTTCCTTTGCAATCTCTGCCTTCTTCAAGTCGCTGACCGTCCCAATGATGTTTGCCGGGTTGTATCGCCGGGCGATCTGAGGCATGACCAGGCCGAGTCCGCCTGCGGCACCATGGACGAGCAGGCTCTCGCCTTCTCGGAGACGGGCCGAACGGTCCAGGACTAACAGAGCCGTTGCCACTGCGGTCGGGGCCGCCGCCACCTGCTCGAGGCGGCTCTCCTCGAGCACTCCAAGACGAACAACATGGAGATCTCTCGCGATGGCGATCGGCGCATAAGCCCCAGACGTGGTCCGAGCTGCCACGAGCTCACCGATCTCGAACCCGGTGGTCGACTCACCCACTTCGCGGATTCTTCCAACGACCTCACGACCGAGGATGAACGGCGGGGCCACTGGGGAGTAATACTCGCCCTTGCGCATTTTGGTGTCGGCGAAATTCACCGCCGCGTAGAGCACGTCTATGGAGACCTCACGCTGAGATGGCCTTGGGTCCTCCACCTGTTGGAACTGGAGCACGTTGATGTCTCCGAACGCCGATACGACCAATGCGTCCATGACTTCCTCCTAGCGAATGATGGCGTCACGAGGTGCCTGCGGGCGGAACCTCCGGACGGGCCGCACCGTAGCACTTAGGGAGTATGTGTGTATTTGTTGACAAATATCTGGCGGGATGAACATCATGCAGCCACCCGCTGCTTTGCACTAGGTGCCACCAGGAGTCCTCAGATTCCTCAGTACGGGCGAACGGAGGGCAATCAGAGTGGTGAAAGCGATCGAGACCATGCCCCCCAACGTCAGGGCGGCCACGATTCCGATCAGGCCAGAGAGAAAGCCGACCTGGAGGTCTCCCAGGGCTGGCCCTGCCTGAGCCGACATCCCATAGACAGCGCTTACCCGGCCACGTAGTCCGTCGGGGGCCTCAGTCAGCACGACGGCATGACGCAACGTGGTAGCGACGGCATCGCACAGTCCCACGAGGACGGCAGCCGCAATTGCGAGGACAAATAGCCGTGACTGCGCGAGGAGGACTACCGATACGCCGTACCCAATCGAAGCCGCGATGATCAGTACCCCCGCAGACGCAGATCGCGCTGAGAGCCTGTAGACCGTCGCGGCGCCGATCAGTGCGCCGACTGGAGGGGCCGCGGCCAGCAGTCCATAGCCACCGGGCCCCACGCCTAATACGACTGTTGCAAGTTCTGGGAGGATCACCTGGTAGGCCCCAAAGACCATGGCCACGAAGTCGAGGCTCATGAGACGGACCATCAAGGGGCGTTCCTTCACGAATCGGAACCCTTCCGAGATGCTTGCGAAGAAAGCGGAGGGGATCCCTTTCCGTTCCATCGGTGGAATGTGGAGGATGGCGACTACGAGGACCATCACCACGAAGAAGCCGAAACACAGGAAGTAGACAGCGGCCGGTCCAGAGACCGCAAGGAGGACGCCGGCCAATGCGGGTGCTGTGAGCCGAGCTGCCTCGCGGTTGGAGTTGAGGATGGCAAACCCACGGACCACCTGATCGCCGGGCACCAGGGCCGGAACAAGTGCCTGACGAACCGGCCGCTCGAGAACCATCCCGACGGCGAGGCCGATCGCCGCAAGAGTCA
>DATDJH010000084.1:0-8275 GCA_036520635.1 Acidimicrobiia bacterium | reverse complement strand
ATGTGCATCGGGCGCACGGTCTCGAAGTACTGGTTCACCACCGAGCCCACCGTCCGCCCCCGTTCCTCGATGTCCCTCTGCAGGCGACGGGCGAGACGGATGTCGGAATCGGTGTCGACGAAGATCTTCAGGTCGAGCTCTGACCGAAGCTCCGGTTCGGCAAGCACGAGGATCCCCTCCACCACGACAACGGGCGCAGGTTCCACCCGGACCGTCACGTCCGAGCGGAGGTGAACGGCGAAGTCATATACAGGGCGCTCTATGGCGACGCCTGACCGCAAGGCCATGAGATGTTCGACCAACAACTCGGTCTCCAACGAGGCCGGGTGGTCGTAGTTGACCTTGGTCCGCTCCTCGTAGCTCAGCTCTGGTGCGTGGCGGTAATAGGCGTCATGGTGAACCAGGGCCACCTGGCCGTCGAGACGATCGAGGACCGATTCGGCGATCGTGGTCTTGCCCGATCCCGACCCTCCGGCAAGCCCGATGAAGAGAGGGCGATCTGGCTTCCAGGGGCTGCGCTCAGGCATGCCCGCCGACGTTACTTGTCGGCTACCCGGCTACGGAGACGGCGGATCTCGTCGTAGACCCCGTCGGTGAGAGTGGTGGAGGCCGGCGCCGAAACCCCCTTGACCTCGACGGCGACCTTGGCGGAATTGGAACGGGCTTCTGCGGCCTTGGAGACCAGCACGTGCTCCGGCTCAGGCTCGGGCTCCGGCTCCGACTCGGCAGCCGGTGCGGGCTCGACGACCAGCTCGGTCGCTGCCGGTTCGGGCTCAGGCGAGCTTTCCAGCCATGCAGGGGCGCTCGTGCCCGGGGCCACGTCCTCGGCCAGGCGATCGAGCCAATTCGACTCACCGTCTTCGGCCACCACTGCCTCGGCCATCCCGAGCCGTTGCAGCGTGTGGAAGATGCGCACTGCGGTTCCCCGCCCAAACTTCACCTCGAGGTGGTTGAAGGTGAAGGGCTGGACCAGAGTGACCAGGGCATGCCAGTCGGCGGGCTCGATCGTGATCGGGCCGTCGATCTCATGAATGAGTCGAACGCCGCTGGCTTCGAATAGGCCGGCGTCGACGACCTCGCCCTCGAGGGATCTGAGGGCCTCGACGTCAGAGAGGATCTCTTCGACCGTCCATCCCTTGATCTCCGGGCCATCGGCGGGCCCGACGGAGAAAGTGCCGGTCTCAATGCCGGACAAGACGTAGAGGATGTCGGCGATGCCGCTGCGGTCGGCGCCCAGGTAGCTGCCTTTGGGACCGGTCAGCTCGGCGCCGGTGACCCTTCCTTCGCCGAAGAAGACGCGGGCTCTGCGCTCCCCGTCGACATCCAAAGAGCCAGTCTTCTTGGTGACCTGCATGATCTGAAGCAGATCGTTGACGCTCCAGTCAGCGAGTTGCCCCGAAAGCTGCATCTGTGATTCCATAGATGAGGTCCCTGTCCCTTTTGGGCACTATCGGCATTCGGGGCCGAACAGTTGAGCCTGTTGATCACTCTTTTCGAGCCTTCATGGCTCTTTTTTTCTCCCGAAGAGTGGCCACATCCTCGAAGGCCGCCACGTCCGCGATGCTGGCCCAATCGGCCGCCTTCTCCTCCCAGCCGTCGGGTCGCACTCCCAACCTTTTACCGAGGACGCCAACGAAGATCCGCGACTTGGCGACCCCGAATCCAGGCAGCGCCTGGAGCCGCTTCAGAAGCTCCGTCCCGTCGTCGGCCGTCTCCCACAAATTCTCAGCGCGACCTTCGTATTCGGCCACGATCACCCGACACATCTCCTGGGTTCGGCCCGCCATCGAACCGGGGTAGCGATGAATCGCTGGTGGGCCTTTGAAAATGCTCTCCAAATTCTCGGGATCCCATTCGGCGAGGCGAGCAGCATCGAGATCTTCCCCGAGACGGTCCTTGAGGAGCTGCGGGCCGTAAAAGGCCCGCTCCATGGGAAATTGCTGGTCGAGGAGCATGCCGATGAGCAGAGCAAGCCCGTCGGTGGCCAGCAAGCGGTTGGCCTCGTCGGACTCGGTGAAAGGGAGAGTGTCAGGTCGGTCCATGGGACCAACCGTAGTTATCAGGACAGGATGCGAATCAGGACGTAGAGCACCAGCAGGCCGGCCGGGGTGTAGGCGGCGATTGAGCCGTGATGTCGGTTCTGTCCGTTCATACTCATATCTGACGTCACCGTATGGTGAAAAGGTTTCATCGGATATGGGGGTTGTCCCCCATTCGACCCTTCCAGTTTCGGCAAGAATGAGAATCGACTGAAGATGAGCGAAGACGTCTACATAGCCGACGGGTGTCGGACCCCCATGGGCAAGCTCGGAGGCCAACTCTCCCATGTCAGGCCTGACGATCTCGCCGCACACGCGATAAGCCGCCTCCTGGCTCGCAATCCCAATGTCGACCCGATGGCCATCGAAGACATCCAGTGGGGCGCCGCCAATCAGGCTGGTGAGGACAACCGCAATGTGGCCCGGATGGCCGGGCTCCTCGCCGGGCTCCCTATCGAAATCCCGGGAGCCACGGTGAACCGCCTTTGTGGGTCCGGCATGCAGGCAGTCGTCTCGGCTTCACATGCACTGGCCGGCGGCTGGGGAGACTTGATGGTCGCCGGCGGGTCCGAGTCGATGAGTCGCGCTCCATACGTGATCACCAAGAGCGATCGAGCCTTTCCGACAGGGTTTCCCGAAGCAGCAGACACGGTCATCGGTTGGCGTTTGGTCAATCCAAGGATGACGGAGCTCTATCCGCCGATCACGCTGGGGATGACAGCGGAGATGGTTGCCGAGAAATACCACGTCACCAGGGAGGATCAGGACGCCTTTGCCCTCCGCAGTCACCAACTCGCCCTGGCCGCGGTCGCGGCTGGGCGGTTCGGTCAGGAGATCGAGCCGATACCGGCTCCCACCGACCACCGGCGGCGCGAAATGGCGACTGTCACTGCAGACGAGGGCCCTCGAGCCGACACCTCACTGGAGCGTCTGGCTGCCCTTGCCCCGGTGTTCAAAGCGGGCGGGACTGTCACCGCCGGCAACTCATCCCCGATGAACGATGGCGCGGCGGCCCTGCTTCTGGCTACCCAAGCTGGTCTGGAGTCTCACGGCCTCAAGCCATTGGCCCGGATCGTGTCTTCGGCGGCGGCCGGGGTCCATCCCGACATCATGGGGATCGGCCCGGTGCCGGCCTCGGAGAAGGCGCTAGCCCGAGCCGGGATCGGGGTAGGCGACCTCGACCTCATCGAGGTCAACGAGGCCTTCGCCTCCCAGGCGCTGGCCAGCATGCGGCTGCTCGAGCTCGATGAGGAGAAGGTCAACGTGAACGGCGGTGCTATCGCAATCGGGCACCCGCTGGGCGCCTCGGGGGCTCGCATCCTCGTCACCCTCGTCCACGAGCTGGCCCGGCGTCAGGGCCGTTACGGACTCGCCACCATGTGCATTGGCGTCGGGCAAGGGATCGCCGTGGTCGTCGAGCGTGTCTGAAGGCCCGCTCCACGGCACCCTCGTAGTCGAGTTCGGAAATCTGATCGCGGCTCCGTATGCCGCCATGCTTCTCGGCGACCTGGGCGCCAGGGTCATCAAGGTGGAGCCTCCCGACGGAGATCTGGGACGTCAGTTCGGTCCTTTCCAAAACGGCGAATCCGCCTTCTTCATGGCCGTCAATCGGGGCAAAGAGTCGTTTGCCCTCGACACCAAGGACTGGCTCTCGAAGCGGATCCTGGACAACCTCGTCAAGAAGGCCGACGTGGTCATCAGCAATCTCCGGCTCGGTGCCATGGAGCGTCTCGGGTTGGGGGAGGTGCGGTCCCGGGACCTGAACCCGAAGCTGATTTATGCCGTGATCTCCGCCTTCGGCGCCGAGGGCCCATACGCCAGACGAGCCGGGATCGATGTCGTCTTCCAGGGTGAGTCAGGGATGATCTCGATCACGGGCGACCCCAAGGACGGGCCGCACAAGACGGCGACCTCGATCGGGGACTATCTGGCCGGGACCAACCTGGCATTGGCTGTATCCGCAGCTCTGGTCGACAAGCGATCGAGGGGATGCCGGATCGATGTCTCGCTCCGGGACGGTGTCATGGCGGTCCAGTCAGGGTGGAACGCTTTGGCGTTCACTTCAGGAGAACAGCCGACCCGAACCGGAACCGCCAGCCCGTTCATCGCTCCGAACCAGGTGTTTGAGGCGTCAGACGGCCCCTTTACCTTGGCGATCGTCTCCGAGCGCCACTTCGAGCTGCTCGCCGACGCTTTGGAGCGGCCGGACCTGGTCAAGGACTATCCGACCAACGAGTCACGCATGTCGAATCGGGCCCAACTGGCGCGGAGACTCAGCAACGTGTTCAAGACAGAACCCGTCGAATACTGGGTCGACCTCTTGGAACAGGTGGGCCTACCTGCTGGGAGGGTGCTGACCTTGGCCGAAGCCTTCGCCGATCCCCAGGCGCGTCACAACGAGATGACAGTCGAAATGGAGCATCCAATCGCCGGAGCGATCAAGGTCACCGGGTCCCCGATCCGCGTCGACGGCTCACCGGCGAGGGCCTCCACCCCGCCGGCGACTTTGGGTCAGCACACCGCGTCGATCCTTCACGAACTGGGGATGGACAAAAGCACCATCGAGCAAATGGTGGAGGCCGGGACCGCCGTCGTATCGTGACGCGGTGATCCACTGGGCACCGGAGGTGGGCGACGACTGGGGCGAGGTTCTCACCGCACTCACCGGAGCATTCGAAGCCAGCCGAGCCGCGGCCCAAGCCAGGGAGTCGATCGTCTACGTCGTGCACAACGACGACCTGCTCGGACGCCGGGGCGCCGGGAAGGCAATGCTGGCCACCGGCCTGCTATCCGCGGCAAGAACTGCAGCGTTGGAGGGTGTCAAGGACGGTTGGACGGCCAACGTGATCGCCGTTTCCAACGAAGTTGACCGGGAGCAAGTTGCTCACTGGGCAGGTCAGCTGATCGAGTCAGCCGATGTCACCGGAGAAGTCCTGAGGATCGGACCCGACCACATCGGCAAGGCCCTGCCGTGAATGGTGTCATCGTCGTGACAGGTGCCGCACGTGGCATCGGGCGAGTTATCGCCGAGAAGGTGGCGAGCACCGGGCCACTCACCGTGATCGGCGCCGACCTCGCCCCTGAGCTCGCCCTGGCCGAACAGATCACCCCGGTCCAAGTCGACCTGACCTCGGCCGAAGGCCCGGGGATTGTTCGGAAGGCAGTCCAGGACTCAGGGCTCCCTTTGCTCGGACTGGTGAACAACGCCGGGATCACCAGGGACTCTCGGCTGATCAATATGACCGACGGTGACTTCCGCTCGGTGCTCGATGTGAATCTGGGCGCCGCCTTCCGACTGTGTGCCGAGCTGGCCCCATTAATGAGCGACGGTGCCTCGATCGTCAACATTGCATCGCGGGCCTACCTGGGGAACTTCGGCCAGTTCAACTACTCGATGTCGAAGGGTGGGGTGGTGGGACTAACCCGTGCTCTGGCCCTGTCGCTGGCTCCGGCGATCCGGGTCAATGCAGTGGCGCCGGGGCTGATCTCTTCGGAGATGAGCATGGGCATCCCCGAGGAAGTGAGAGACCGGATGGTCGCGGCGATCCCCTTGGAGAGGATGGGCAAGCCGGAGGAGGTGGCCAATCTGGTGTGGTTCCTGCTCACCCCGCTCTCGAGCTACGTCACGGGAGAGGTGATCGTGGTCGGCGGGGGACGGAGTCTCTCGTAGGTTGGCTTGGCAGGGCGCCCCCCTCCCCGCCTCCGGCGGTACTCCCCCCAACGCTCACTTCGTTCACTGGGGGGAGAAACTCAGTAGTAGTACCTGCTGACCGTCTCGGCGATCATCGCCGGCTTCTCGCTTCCCTCGACTTCCATCGTCACCTGTCGGTTGACCTGGATCCCGCCCGGGACCTCGGACACGGCCACCAACTTCACCCTCGCCCTGATCCGTGACCCGACCGGCGCCGGCGCCGGGAATCGCACCTTTTCCAACCCGTAGTTGATCGCCATTGTCGGTTGGCCGACGTCGAGCTCCACCTGGCCTGCCATAGGCACGGTGAGTGCGAGTGTCAGAAATCCGTGGGCGATCGTCCCGCCGAAGGGGCCTGCGGACGCACGGACCGGATCGACATGGATCCACTGATGGTCATCTGTGGCGTCTGCGAAGGCGTCGACCCGCTCCTGGGTGATCTCCATCCAGTCGGTGACACCGACCTCATCGCCCTGCATCGAGCTCAGCCGATCTATCACTTCCATCCCACGGATTCTGACACAAGCGTGAGAATCGCCTAGTTTGGGGGCATGGCCAAAGAGACCAAGCTCATGGTCTGGATCGACCAGGACCTGTGCACCGGTGACGGGATCTGTGAGGAGATCACCCCCGATGTGTTCGTCGGTCGCGATGACGGGCTGTGGGTTGTGAAAGAAGAATCGAAGTACTTCGACCGGACCGTCCTCTTCGACGGAGAGCAGGCACCCGACGGTGCCCGGGGAATGGCCCGCATCCCCGACGCCCTCATCCAAGACGCCTTGGAATCGGCAGAGGAATGCCCCGGCGAGTGCATCATGATCGAGCCCTACAGCGCCGAGGCGGTCCACGACGGCTGAGCGGGCGGCTCGCTGACAACTAGCCTCGTCGGCACCAGATGCAGGTACTGACCACCAAGGTCGATCCCCGTTCCGCGGAGTACCAGGCCAATCGCGCCGCCATGGAGGCGAAGCTGGCCGAATTCGAGGCCCTCATGGAGCAGGCCCGTCAGGGGGGCGGCGAAAAGTACGTCACCCGGCATCGGGAGCGGGGGAAGCTGCTGGCCCGGGAGCGCATCGAGCTCCTCCTCGACCGAGATGCCCCCTTCCTCGAGTTGTCCACTCTTGCCGCCTGGGGCACGGACAAGAACCTGGGCGCAAATGTCGTCACCGGGATTGGAGTGGTGGAAGGGGTCGAGTGCGCCATCCTCGCCCACGACCCAACCAGCCAGGCCGGGTCGATGAACCGCTATTCGGTGGCGAAGACCCTTCGCATCATGGACATCGCCCGCGAGAACCGGCTGCCCTTGATCAACCTCGTCGAATCCGGCGGCGCCGACCTCCCGGATCAGGCCGAGGTGTTCATCGTCGGCGGCAAGTGGTTCCGCAACCTCACCCGTCTCTCCAAGCAGGGCGTCCCCACCATCGCCATCGTGTTCGGCAGCTCCACCGCGGGAGGCGCCTACTTCCCGGCGATGTGCGACTACTCGGTCATGGTGAAGGATCAGGCCAAGGTGTTCCTGGCCGGGCCGCCCCTGGTCAAGATGGCGACAGGCGAGGAGTCCACCGACGAGGAGCTCGGCGGGGCGGAGATGCACTCCAAGGTCTCAGGGCTCTCCGACTACTTCGCCCAGGACGAGCAGGAAGCGATCCGGATGGGTCGCGAGATCGTCTCCCACCTGAACTGGCGCAAGCAGGGTTACGGCCCGACAAAGCCGGCCGATGATCCCGTGCATGACATCGATGACATCCTGGGTGTCATCTCCCACGACCTCCGGGTCCCTTTCGATATGCGGGAGATCCTGGCCCGGACCGTCGACGGCTCCCGATTCGAGGAGTACAAGGCGGTTTATGGAACCTCGATCCTCACCGGTTGGGCGTCGATCCACGGGTTTCCCGTGGGGGTGGTCGCCAATCAGCAGGGAGTGATCTTCTCTGAAGAGGCGCAGAAGGCAACCGAGTTCATCCAGCTCTGCAACCGCTATGACACCCCGATCGTCTTCATCCATAACACCACCGGCTACATGGTGGGCAAGGACTACGAGCAGCGAGGGATCATCAAAGATGGGGCGAAGATGGTGAATGTGGTCGCCAACTCCGAGGTGCCGCACATCACGATCATGGCCGGCGTCTCCTACGGCGCCGGGAACTACGGGATGTCGGGGCGCGCCTACGAGCCGCGTTTCGTGTTCGGTTATCCCGGCCACAAAGTGGCGGTGATGGGCCCGAAGCAACTTGCAGGTGTCATGTCGATCATCGCCCGTCAGGCAGCCGAATCACGAGGCGAGGAGTTCGACGAGGACGAAGACCAGAAGCGCCGGCTGGAGATCGAAGACCAGATCGAGCACGAAGAACAGGCCTATTACTCGACGGCGCGGGTGCGAGATGACGGTCTTATCGACCCCCGTGACACCCGCACCGTGCTCGGCATCGCCCTATCTGCCACTCATTCCGGGCCGGTGGTCGGTACCGACCGCTTTGGCGTATTCCGGATGTGAGCTCGACCTAGCCGGTGAATTCGACGATCACGTCGCGATAGCCGAGACCCA
>DATDJH010000083.1:0-8512 GCA_036520635.1 Acidimicrobiia bacterium | reverse complement strand
GCTCTCCGGGAACCCGAACGAGGCAAAGCCCTGCAGCTTCTCCCAGATCTCGTCTGCGGCGGCATCGACGATTCCGTTGGCCGCCATCCCGGCGAACAGATCCTCACGGAGCTTCCCCATCGCCTTCTCCGAGCGTTTGTGAGTCATCGCCTGGCGAAGGCGGTCGGCCTGGCTTCCGTCGAATCCGGCACAGATCCGGGCCAACTCCATCAGCTGCTCCTGGAAAATGGGGACCCCAAGCGTCTTGGCAAGGATTGGCTCGGTGGAGGGGTGGGGGTAGCGGACCGGCTCTTCTCCGCTCCGCCGTCGCAGATAGGGGTGGACCGACTGGCCCTGGATGGGACCGGGACGAATCAGGGCAACCTCGACCGCCAGGTCGTAGAAGGTCTTCGGCTTCATCTTGGGCAGGGTGGCCATCTGTGCCCGAGATTCGATCTGGAACAAGCCGACGGTGTCGGCCCGGGTGATCGAGCGGTAAATCGCAGTCTCCTGGGGGATGATCGCCAGGTCGACATCGATCCCGTGTGTGTCCTCGATCAGGTCGTGGGCGAGGTGGAGGGCGTTGAGCATCCCCAGGCCGAGCAGGTCGAACTTGACGATCCCCACCGCCGCGGAGTCGTCTTTGTCCCACTGGAGGACGGTCCGCCCTTCCATCCGCCCCCACTCCAGGGGCACCACCTGCCACAAGGGGCGGTCGGCGATGACCATCCCCCCGGAATGAATCCCCAGATGACGGGGGTAGCCGTCGAGTCGCCAGCAGATGTCGTAGATCCTCTCGCTGGTCAGACCTTCGGGGAGTGGCGTGTCGAGACGGAGCTGGGCGGGGTCCCGGGTGTCCACATATTTGGAGAGCCCATCCACCTGGGCCTGAGTGAAGCCAAAGGTCTTGGCCACATCTCGCAACACCGATTTCGCCCGGTAGGTGATGACGTTGGCGACCATCGCCGCCCGCTCCCTCCCGTATTGGCGATAGCAGTACTGGATCACCTCTTCACGTCGGTCGGCCTCGAAGTCGATGTCGATGTCCGGCGGTCTCCCCCGCTCCTCGGAGAGAAAGCGTTCGAAGGGAAGATGGAGCCGAATCGGGTCGACCCGGGTCAGGCCGAGACAGCGGCACACCGCCGAGTCGGCGCCCGAGCCCCGGATCTGGCAGTAGATGTCCTGGGTGCGGGCAAAGTCGATGATGTCCTTGACCACCAGGAAGTACCCGGAAAAGCCGAGCTTCTCGATGATGCCCAACTCATGCTCCAGCCGGCGTCTCGCCCCGGGATCGATGCCATCGTCGGAGCCGGCATAGACATCCCTCGCTCCTTCCCAGGTGAGATGACGCAAGTAGTCCATCTCGTCCTGAAAATGGCCGGGCATCGGGAAGTCGGGGAGATTGGGGGCGACCAGGCCAAGGTCAAAGGCGAGACGTCGTCCCAGCTCGCCAGCCCGGGCCACCGCTCCCGGATACCGGGCGAATCGCACCGCCATCTCCCTTGGGTCCTTCAGATGGCGCTCGTCGCTGGCAGGGCGGAATCCGTCGGCAAGTGCCAGGGTTCGCCTTCCTCCGATCGCGGCCAGCACTTCTGAGAGATAGGCGTCTTTTCTCTGGTGGTAGTGCACCTGGTTCGTGGCGACTACGGGAAGGGCAAGCTTCTGTGACACTTCCCACATCAGGTCGTTGCGGGGGTCGTCTTCGGGCATGCCGTGATGCCAGAGCTCGAGATGGAGTCGGGCTCCGAATAGCTCTCTCAGCTTCGAGCTCTCTCTGATCGTCCCCCCCAGATCTCCCCGGGAGGCGGCCTTGGGGACCGCCCCGAAGTGACATCCGGTCAGCCCGTGAACGTCGGGGTTGCGAGCAGCCTCCGCCAGGTCGTCCCAGACATAGACCGGATGGTCCTTCTCGCCTCGAAGCTGGGCCCTGGTCACCAGATTGGACAGGGCCCGGTAGCCATCGGGCGAGCCGGCGAGAAGCACCAGATGATCCGTCTCCGGAAGATCGGTCGGTTTGGTGCCATGGGAGCGGACGCTGCGACCCCTCCGCAACCGTCCCTGGGCACCCTTGGTCCGGGCGTGTCGTTGTTGGTCCCAATCCTGTGCCCGGGTCACCGGGTCGACTGCCCCTCTGGGATTTGTCTCCAGGCCGATCTCCACCCCGTAGATGGCGGGCAACCCGGTCTCCTTTGCCGCCTGCCAGAATCGGGAGACCCCGTAGAACCCGTCGTGATCGGTTACCGCGAGCGCCTCATAGCCAAGCTCGATGGCCCGCTCCACCAGGTCTTCGGGATGGGAAGCCCCGTCGAGGAACGAGAAATTGGTGTGACAGTGCAGTTCGGCGTACCCGCTCACCCACCGCATCATATCGAACATATGTTCGGTGTGTGACGACGCCCTAATTGCTGACGTGAGGGGTCACATCCGGACCTGTCGTCCCCAATTACGGGGGGAGAGCGGCCGTCACCGACTGGTGGACGAGAAGTGCATCCAGTCCTTGAGGGTCTTCCAATCGCCACCCCAGCCCCAACCCATGTCGGCGAAGGCCTCGGTCACCACGTCGCCCTCGAAGATCATTCCCGGACGGACGTTCTCTCGATCGGAATAGGTCGAAGCCAGCTCCGGCAACACCAGGTCGCCCTTGACATAGGGGTTGTGGAAAGGGTTGACATCGATCGCCAGGCCGTAGGCATGCTGAGACCAGGACTCTGATCCGACTGCGGGCCGACAAACGAAAGAGGTCGTGTCGTTCCAGTCGCCGGTAGGTGGGGCGTCGATCTCCTCTTTGGTAATCACCCGCATCTGCTCGATCGGGAATCGTGCCTCGTGGAGCTTGCGAAACACCTCGACCACATCGTCGGCGAAGTCCGAATTGACGATCATCTCCCCGGTGTGGAACCGATCGTCGAATCCCCAGTGACTGACGGTGATATAGGTCAGCTCGTCGACCGTGACCGGGCACTCGGGAACCCAACTGGCGCGAGCCAGCACATCCGGCGGGATAGGGCCGGTGGTGGAATGGAACTCCTCGTCCGGGGGTGGGGGCAGATCATCGGGAGTCTCCAGGGCACGGGGATCGAACTCGGGCGGGGTCGGCTGCACTTCGCCATAGCCATCGGGGCGAAGCGAGAGGATCCGGGTGCCCATCCAGTCCGGCCTGGCAAACGGGTCGACTGTGGTCGTGGTCGCCGGGACGGTCGTCGTGGTCAGGGCGATCGTGGTGGTCGTGGTCGTAGTTGCGAGGATCGAACTGGTGGTGGAGCTAGAGGAAGGCGACTCACCAAGTAGGGAGCAAGCTGACAACAGGATCAAGGCCGCGAGCAATGCCCGTCGCACCAAATGGACCATAACCAAACCCCGCCGCAAGCCTGCCAGACGCAGATGCGTACGATCTCAACATGCCTCAGATATCTCAACCCATTCGTGATCTGCTCGCCA
The DNA here is from genome assembly GCA_036520635.1 of Acidimicrobiia bacterium. Lineage (GTDB taxonomy): Bacteria > Actinomycetota > Acidimicrobiia > Spongiisociales > ZC4RG35 > JALYNX01. The sequence goes on along the minus strand of DATDJH010000083.1, from coordinate 5,095 downwards.
CCGGCCCTCTGGGCCATGTCGTCACGATCGATCCCGACGGAACTCCACACGTCACCTTGGCCTGGGTGGGAATCGATGGCAACGAACTGATCTGGGCGACGTTCTTCGACCAGTTCAAGATCGACTGTCTGCGCCGTGACCAGCGAATCGCGATCTCCTTTGAGGCTCCGGAGTACAGCGGTGAGGGCCTCCATCCCTACCTCGTAGTTCAGGGGCAGGCGCGTATCGATGAGGGCGGCGCCCTCGAGGTCATGGATCGATTGGCCGAGGCCTATATCGGTCCCGGGGCGACCTTCCCGATGCGGGAAGTCCCACCAGGCTTGGTGATACATGTGTCGGTGGACAGGGTCTACGGAGTCGGCCCCTGGACCGAGGAAGCCGAAGACTGAGCGCAGAGATCTAAGGCACGGTTCCTACGTCAAGACGCTCGCCTCCGACGCGATTGACGATCACCAGCGTGCCCGATGGTGCAACCCCGGCCAACTCCGAGGCCAGGTCTCCTCCGGGGAGGTCGTCGAGGTCTTCGACATAGAGGATTAGATCATCGCCTTCGAAATCTGTGCGGACCACGTGCGTGTTGCTGCCCTGCGCCCAGGCAACGGCCACATCCTTGGCGTGATCCAGAATGTTCTCACGCCGAACGGTCTGAATTGTGGTGACGGTGAGAGGCACCACAATCAGGAAACTGGCAACCCCTACGGCGAGGTAGGCCCAACGTCGGCTGAACTCCTCAGATGCCTCCCTTGCGTATCCGTAGATCGTGAAGAGAATCGAGCCAGCCACGATCATCGCCAGCATGTTCGACGCAAAGAGTTGGAAAGCTCCCCAGGCCCCATCGAGGTCGCCGGCCTGGGCGGTGATCCCGACCACCGCGAGAGGCGGCACCAACGAGATTGCGATGGCCACCCCCGGCATGACATCGGAGACGTCCTTCCGAGCCAAACCGTAGGCGCCGACGAACCCGGTAGCGATCGCGGCAACCAGATCGATCAGACCGGGCGACGTACGCCCGGTGACCTGACTGTTTCGGGCCTGGGGCACCACCTCAGGGAGAACCGCCGCCAGTAACCAACCAATGGCGACCACTGCGGCCGCCCCGAGAAGCACGGTCACAGCCGAGGCAAGCACGCGCTGCAGTTTCGAAATCACGATGCCGAAAGCGGTTCCGATGATCGGGGTCCCCAAGGGCGCGACGATCATGGCCCCAATGACGGTTGCAGTTGAGTCTGTAAGGACGCCAGCCGTCGCGATTACGGCTGCCAGCGTGAGCAGGATCGTGAACTTCCAACGCTTAGTGGCGACGTCCCCGATGTCGAGAAAGAGCTCCTCACCCAATTCATCGACGGTGCGGCGTTGGCCTCTTGCGGTCACCATCCTCAGGAATCGTCAGGGTCGTGGCCCCGACCCCTCACCCACTGCCAAATCAGCGCGGTCAACATCGCGGCCACCGCCGTCAGCTCCGCCGTCTGCGCCTCACCGGTCACCGACCACATCATCCCCGTCTGGAGCGGTGAAGGCAGAAATCCCCACAGAACAGATTGCCAAAAATAGAGCAACAGGCCAAGAGGCGGAATAGCTCCCCCGACCAAGAGCCCGAGCCGACTGTTCGACCCGTCGAGGGCCATAAGCACGATGACTGTGAATACGACACCGACCATGAGGAAGAGAAACTGCGCGATCGCAATCCGTCCCCACTGAAACTCGAAGGTTGATGCCATGACCAGTTGAGCTCGCTCCAGTTGGGAGACGGCCAGCCAAATCAGGACGCAGCCAACGAACCCGAGGCCGACACCAGTCAGCCAGCCGGTCCAAGATGTGGCGCGGGTGGATGAGTTGGCGACAGTCATTCCCATTGCGACCTCCTCGTTTTCGAAGGCTACCCAACAGTCCGTCGGAACCCGTCAGACTTCTGCTCGACGCAACCTGGGGCGCACGATTCGACGCCACACGAACCATGCGACGCCCACGCCGATGACCACCAGGACCAGCTTCTGGAAAAGTGCCATCGGCTCCTCGACCTGCTGCCACCGCTCCCCGAGGAGGTATCCGGCGCCGATGAGCAACACGTTCCAAACGAGACTGCCCAAGAGTGTGTAGATGCTGAAGGGAATCAGAGGCATGCGCCGGAGCCCGGCCGGTATCGAGATCAGTGAACGCATCAACGGGATACAGCGACACACCAGCACCGCCATGGATGCTCTTCGATCGAACCACTCCTCTGATTTGTCCAGGTCGCCCTCGTCGAGCCCGAACCACTTGCCATAGCGAGCGACAAAGCTGCGCAGCCGGACCGGGCCAATCGCCGCGGCAATGCCGTACAGGGCATAGGCCCCCACCATCGACCCGATCGTGGCGGCGATCACCATGCCCACCACCGACGCATCGCCTTCGACGGCGACGAAGCCGGCCAATGGGAGGACCACTTCAGACGGGATAGGAGGAAAGAGGTTTTCCAGGGCGACCAGGGCGGCCACACCCCAATACCCGAGACTCTCCACCACGGATGTCACCCAGTCGACGAGTCCTTCGAGCACCTGAGAAGGGTACTTCTGTGCCTATGACGAATCGGGGCGCATCAGATAAGCACGACCACCAGGGCACCAGTGCCGAAGGCGAGCAACCAGCTCGCCAGGGATCCAACGAGAACGTACTCAGGGTCGATGGTCGCCGGCTTGGCGCTGATCTCCGGGTAGCGGAGGATGCTCTTCGCGGCCACCACCAATCCAGCGGCTGCAGCAGCTCCGGCCAGCATCAGCACATAGATCAGCAACCGCTCCAGGATTCCTATCCAACGCCCGGCCTGGTTGTGCGAGGGCGTTGTCTCCTGCCTCGTAAGTCGAAGCACCTGTCTCACCACCCAGTTGGCGGGCAAGGTGAGGAGAAGCCCACCAATCGCGATCACTCCAAGGTCGGACCAGCTCATGACCGTGTGGGGATTGACGGCACCCAGATGTTCCTTGCCTCGATCAGGGCAAGGATGCCATGAGTGTTCGCCCGACGGCTCACCGAGGACTTGTTGATCCCCAGTTGTCCGGCCAACTCAGTCTGGTTGAGCCCATCGAGGAGTCCCACAGCGATCCGTGCATCGACTTCGTCCAGGCCCGAAAGCACCGTATCGCGAAGCACCAGATAGCCATTGAGGAGAGAGTCGAGGTAACTCTCGGTCCTCACGGCGGTGCGCAACCCGCGAGCCCGACCTTTGGATGAGCGGTCGACCGCTTCGATCGCATCCCGGGCATTCCACCAACATGGCCCGTCCTGCCCGAACGGAGAACGGGCGGGATCGTCGGCTATCAACTCACCCCAACCGATTCCGATCCGCAGCCGGATGAGTCCCAGACTGCGCAGATGGAGTTGGAGCGAGGCTTCGATTGCATCGTGCAGGGTCGAGTAGCGCGCCTGAAACTCGTCTCCGATGGTGAATGTTGGGTCGCCACCCACCACCCGGTTGACGTCGGAAAGGATCTTCTCCATCTGACGTTGCAGTTCGATCCGATCCCGAGCCTTTCGGGAACCGACCATGTCACCAATCAGGGCGGCTACGAAGGGTCGGTGTTGCTGCATGAACGCAACTCTAGGCTAGTTGCTTGTTTTTGGCAACCTTGTTGCCCTTGACAGCCAACTATGGCGTAGTTGTGGTCCACGCACAACTAGGTGGCGAGAACTGTTATTACACCCAGCTCGCCCTCCCGGTAGGAGATTGCATCGGCCCGGGCAGCAGCCATCAGGTCGGATTCTGCCTGCCGAAGCCAACCAAGAGTCTCCACAGGGGCGGTGATCGTCACCGACTCAACCTCAGCTGCCATCGAAGCCTTGGCTTCGGACTTCGACCTTCTCACCGAAGCGATTGCCAGACCGGCGACCTCGAGAACACCCACTTCGCCACCAAACTCCAACTCGGCAGTGTCGGGCCAGACCTGGCGATGGACCGAGCCTTCCCGCCACCAGGACCACACCTCTTCGGTGACGAAAGGAAGGAATGGGGCAAACAAGCGAAGATAGACACCTAGCGCTACCTGGAGGGCGGCGTGGGCCGAGGCTCCAGCCGCTCCCCCGTCGTAGGCCCTCCCCTTGACCAATTCCAGATAGTCATCGGTCCAATCCCAGAACGACTTCTCGGTGACCTCGAGGGCTCGGGCGTAGTCGAAGCGATCGAAGGCAGCGGTGGCCTGTTCCACCACTACCGCAATCGTTGCCAGCATCGATCGGTCTAAGGGCTCGGTGATGGCGTCGGGGTCGACATCCTCGGCGAACCCGAGCGCGAATCGAGCGGCATTGAGGATCTTCAAGGCCAGTCGGCGCCCAATCTTCATCACCCCGGCGTCGACCGCGGTGTCGGTGCCAGGGCGGCCGTTGCAAGCCCAATAGCGGATGGCCTCCGCCCCGTGCTCCTCTATCAACGGGACAGGGGTGACCACGTTCCCCCTCGACTTCGACATCTTCTTGCGGTCCGCGTCAAGAATCCAGCCATTGATCGCAGCGTGGGACCAGGGCAAGAACCCGTGCTCGTAGTGGGAACGAAGCACTGTCGAGAAGAGCCAAGTGCGGATGATCTCGGGACCCTGTGGCCGCAAGTCCATCGGGAAAACACGGTTGAAGAGGTCCGGATCGTCGTCCCAACGGCCTGCGATCTGGGGAGTCAACGACGAGGTAGCCCAGGTGTCCATGACATCGGGGTCGCCTGCGAAGCCGCCGTGGGCGCCGCGTTGTGACTCCTCGAAGTCCGGAGGGACATCGGTCGTAGGGTCCACTGGCAGGTCAGCCAGGTCGGGAAGGATCGGGTGCTCGAAGTCGAGCTCACCGGCGCTGTCGATCGGGTACCAGACCGGGACGGAGACCCCAAAGAACCTTTGCCGCGAGATCAGCCAGTCACCGTTGAGACCTTCCACCCAATGTTTGAAGCGCACCCCCATGAAATCCGGAACCCAATCCAGCTCCTCACCCCTTTTCAGGAGCGCCTGGCGCAAATCGTCATCCCGCCCGCCGTTTCGGATGTACCACTGCCGGCTGGAGATGATCTCCAGAGGTCGGTCGCCCTTCTCGAAGAACTTCACCGGGTGGGTGATCGGCCGCGGCTCGCCGTCGAGATCCCCCG
>DATDJH010000082.1:0-7478 GCA_036520635.1 Acidimicrobiia bacterium | reverse complement strand
TGATCCGTCACAAGGGCCGGGTCAAGGTTTTGGCCCAGGGCGAGATCGGAAAGGCCCTCACGGTCAAAGCGCATGCTTTCAGTGCAGCGGCCAAGAAGAAGATCGAAGACGCCGGTGGGACGGTGGAGGTCATTTCGTGATCTCGATTGCCGGTTCGACCACCTAAGACGACATCCAGGACAGAATCAAGGCTTCATGCTCACCATTTACCGCAACATGTTCAAGGTCCCGGATCTCCGGACCAAGATCCTGTTCACACTGGCGATGTTCGGTGTCTACCGGCTGGGATGCACCATCCCCGTCCCCGGAATCGACCTGCAGGCCGTCGAGCTCTTCCAGTCCCAACAGGAGGCGGGCGGCATCTACGGTCTCCTCAACCTGTTCTCGGGTGGGGCGCTGGAGTCTTTCTCGGTGTTCTCGCTGGGAATCATCCCCTACATCACAGCCTCGATCATTCTTCAGCTGCTGACAGTGGTGATCCCCAAATTGCAGGCTCTCCAGGATGAGGGTGAGTCCGGACGCAAAGTGATCACGCAATGGACCCGTTACCTGACGGTGATCCTTGCCCTGATCCAGTCCACCAGCTTCACCTACCTCTTCCATGTCGGGCGGTTCACCAACGGCATCGACCTGATCCCGAACTACACGACTGGTCGGGTGATCCTGGTTGTCCTGACGATGACGGCAGGTACCGCGATGGTGATGTGGCTCGGCGAGTTGATCACTCAGCGCGGGGTTGGCAACGGGATGTCTCTGATCATCTTCGTTTCGATCCTCAGCCAGTTCCCGTTCATCTTCGGCCAGATCTGGGGTCAGACCGTGGCCGCCAACCTCCCGATCAGGTTCATCGTCGTCGTGTTGGTATTCCTGGTCATGATCGGCGCCATCATCTACGTCGATCAGGCTCAGCGCCGGATACCCATCCAATTCGCGAAGCGGGTTCGCGGTCGTCGGGTGATGGGTGGTCAGTCGACATACATCCCATTGAAGGTCAACACCGCCGGCGTGATCCCGGTCATCTTCGCCACATCGGTCCTGCTCATACCCTCCCTGATCATCACCGCCATCCCGTCAGACGCAGCTTGGGTGCAGTCGATCTACAACTGGATCAACGGCAACCTCGGGGGCAGCAACAGCAGCGGTGTGAGCTGGTGGTACATCCTGATCCTCTTCTCACTGATCATCTTCTTCACCTACTTCTACACGGCGATTCAGTTCGACCCTGAGAAGCAGGCTGAGATGATCCAACGTCAGGGTGGATTCGTTCCCGGGGTCCGTCCCGGGCGACAGACCTCCAAGCATCTGGCTTTCATCCTCAACCGGATAACCCTGCCCGGATCGATCTTCCTAGCGACGATTGCGATCCTCCCCGCGATTGCCGGGGCCGTTTGGAACATCTCCATCGCCTTCTCCGGGGTATCGATCCTGATCGTTGTCGGGGTGGCCCTGGAGACGATGAAACAGATCGAATCTCAGCTGACGATGAGGAACTACGAGGGGATTCTGACGTGAGGCTTGATTGCCGGCCGACTGTTTCCTTCCCCAGGAGCGAAGCGACGTTGGGGGAGGTGGCCCGGAGGGCCGGAGGGGGCGTCTTTGACGCGAATGGCGTGCCCCCCACCCCGGCTGCGCCGGTACTCCCCCCACCGCTCACTTTGTTCGCTGGGGGGAGAACCGCGTGAAGCTGTTGTTCATCGGTCCCCCTGGCGCCGGCAAGGGGACCCAGGCGAGTCGTGTTGCGACAGAGCTCGGGGTTCCCCATGTCTCCACCGGCGAGATGTTTCGCGAGCATGCCGCGGCTGGCACCGAGCTTGGCCAGAAGGTGCAGGCAATCATGGCGGCCGGCGAGTACGTACCCGATGAGCTCACCGTGGCCATGCTCAAAGAGCGGTTGGCCGCGGCCGATGCTGCCGCAGGTTTCATCCTCGATGGGTTCCCTCGAACTGGTGGTCAGGTTGCGGCTCTCGATTCCCTGATCGGCGCCGATGGCCTCGACGGAGTGGTCGTCTTCGAAGTCGATGAGGATGAGTTGGTGCGACGTCTCCTCACCCGGGGTCGGGCGGATGACACCGACGAGACGATCAGGAACCGATTCCGCGTCTTTCGGGACCAAACCGCTCCGCTGCTCGAGGTCTACGGCAATCGAGGTCTCCTCATCTCGGCTGATGGGATGGGTGACATTGACGACGTGACGGAACGGATTCTGTCTGCCCTCGAAGATCACGGATTGAAGCGATGATCACGATCAAGAGCAGGCGGGAGTTCGCCAAGATGCAAGTGGCAGGCGCCACGGTGTTTGCGGTGCTCCAAGGTGTGCGTGAGGCCGCGGCACCAGGGGTTAGCCTCCTCGAACTCGACGAGATCGGCGCCCGGATCATCGCGGACCGGGGCTGCACCCCGTCCTTCCTGGGATACAACGGTTACCCGAAGAACCTCTGTCTTTCGCCGAACGACGCGATCGTCCATGGGATACCCACCGACTATCGCCTCAAAGATGGCGACATCCTCTCAGTCGATGCAGGCGCCATCTTCGAGGGCTTTCATGGTGACGCTGCGTTCACGATGCCAATCGGAAGTGTCGGACCAGCTGCGCAGAGTCTCATCGAGATCACCGAGCAGGCGCTGTGGACGGGGATCTCGTCAGTGCACAAGGGGAATCATGTCGGCGACATCGGGGCCGCAGTGGCCGCGGTTGGCGAGGCAAACGGCTACGGAATCGTTGAGGAATACGTCGGCCACGGGATTGGCCGTCAGATGCATGAGGAGCCCCAGGTTCCCAACTACGGAACCCCCGGGCGAGGCCTGAAACTTCGCACGGGCATGGCTTTGTGCATCGAGCCCATGTTCAACGTCGGCGGCCGACACACCAAGGTCGACGCGGACGGTTGGACCGTTCGCACCGAAGATGGCTCTCTCTCCGCCCACTTCGAGCACACGGTTTGCGTGACCCCGGACGGAGTTCAAGTATTCACGGCAGCCGAGGAGCCGCTCATGGTCGAATTTGAGCAGAGTGCGACCCGTGGTTAGCATTACGTCGTCTATCCGACCCGTTTCCAACGGGTTCGTAGATGCCCAGGACACACAGTCCCTCTTTCCCGATTCGCAGGGCAAGGGCTGGTTTGTGGACTGGGAAACACTCGCGCACGCCTCGGGGGTCAAACCCGGGCCTGGGGCCGGTTCTACGGGTCCCCAATGCGCGACACCGAAGTTTTGGAGTTGATGATGAAGGTTCGACCTTCCACCAAGAAGATGTGCGAGAAATGCCGGATCATCCGGCGTCATGGTCGCGTCTGGGTCATCTGCCCCAACCCCCGTCACAAGCAACGGCAAGGATGATCTGAGTGGCACGTATTGCAGGAGTCGACCTCCCGAGAGACAAGCGACTCGAAATCGGCCTGACCTATATCTACGGAATCGGCTTGACCCGGGCCCAGAAGATCTGTGCCGATACCGAAGTCGATCCCGACACCCGAATCCGCCAACTGACCGACGACGAAGTGACCCGGATCAGGCGTTACATCGAGGCGGCCTTCCAGGTCGAGGGTGACCTGCGCCGCGAAGTCCAACAGAACATCAAGAGAAAAATCGAGATCGGCAGCTATCAGGGAATCCGCCACCGTCGCGGATTGCCGGTGCGCGGTCAGCGGACACACACCAATGCCAGGAGCCGCAAGGGCCGTCGGGTCGCAATTGCCGGCAAGAAAAAAGTTACGAAGTAGGAGTCTTTAGGTGGCGAAGCAGCAGGGAGCGAAGCGGGTCCGGAGGCGAGAGCGCAAGAACATCTCGCACGGGCAGGCCCATATCAAGGCCAGCTTCAACAACACGATCATCAACATCACCGATCAGACCGGGGCATCCGTCGCATGGACCTCCGGCGGTTCCGTGGGATTCAAGGGGTCGAGGAAGTCGACTCCGTACGCGGCCCAGGTCGCTGCTGAGGAAGCTGCCCGTCGCGCCGGGGAGCATGGGATCCGCAAGCTCGACGTGATCGTCAGCGGCACCGGCTCCGGTCGTGACACCGCGGTCCGCACGCTGCAGAACATGGGCATGGAAGTGACCTGGGTCCGGGACGTGACCCCGATCCCGCACAACGGTTGTCGCCCCAAGAAGCGCAGGCGCGGCTAATGGGTCGCTACACAGGTCCCCGTCACAAGGCGTGCCGTCGGGCGCGTACCCAGCTTTGCCAGTCGAAGCGTTGCCCCGTCGATCGTCGCCCCTATCCACCTGGGGAGCACGGCCGTGGCCGCATCCGTGAGAGCGACTATCTGATCCAGCTCCGCGAGAAGCAGAAGCTGCGTTCTATGTATGGCGTTCTCGAGCGTCAATTCCGCCGTTACTACGAGGAGGCCGCTCGTCGGCCCGGCATCACCGGCGAGAACCTGCTCCGCCTGTTGGAGCAGCGTCTCGACAATGTCGTCTGGCGCTCCGGTCTCGCAGCAACTCGTCCCCAGGCCCGGCAGCTCGTGAATCACGGGCATTTCCGGGTCAACGGGAGGAAGGTCGATATAGCGTCCTATCAAGTCCGGCCCGGTGACGTCGTCACCATCAAGGACGCGAGCCGGGACAGCATCGTCATCCAGCATGCCGTGGACACCCAGGGCCGCGAGGCTCCGGCCTGGCTCTCTGTCGACCTCGGTGAGCGGAAGGTGGCCGTGACGGATCAGCCCCGACGGGACCAGATCGACACGGACATAAATGAACAGTTGATCGTCGAGCTCTACTCGAAGTGAGGTAATTCTTTGTTGATCGTTCAGCGCCCCCAGATCGAAGAGGAATCGATCTCAGACACCAGATCCAAGATCGTGGTCGAGCCGTTGGAGCCGGGCTTCGGCTACACACTGGGCAACACCCTTCGCCGCACCCTGCTTTCCCGTATCCCAGGTGCAGCAGTCACCTCGATCCGGATCGAAGGAGTCGAGCACGAGTTCTCCACGATCCCTGGGGTTGTGGAGGATGTCGTCGACATCATCCTCAACATCAAGCGGGTTGTGGTCCGTATGGCCGGCACCGACACCGAGGTCATACACCTCACCGCCAAGGGTGCAGGTGAAGTCAAGGCCGGAGACATCCGGCTCCCCGCAGGAGTCGAGATCGTCAACCCCGAGATGCACATTGCGACCATGAGCGCCAGCGGGCGCCTCGAGATGGAGCTGACCGTCGCCCCAGGCGTCGGCTACCGCTCTGCGGATTCCAACAAGGGCTCGGTCTCCACGATCGGTGTCATTCCGGTCGATTCGATTTTCTCTCCGGTCCGGAAGGTCTCCTATCGGGTGGAGAACACCCAGGTGGGGCAGATGACCAACTTCGACCGGTTGGTGCTCGATGTCGAGACCAACGGCGCCGTCGACCCCGGCGAGGCTGTCTCGTCCGCAGGCAAGACCTTGCGGGAGCTGATGGGCCTCTTCGCCGACATCGGTGAGGGCCAGGGTCTCGAGTTGGGTGACGTCCAGACCGAGCATGCCGGTTTCCCGGAGAAGGAACTGCCCATCGAGGCACTGGATCTCTCCGAGCGTCCCCGCAACTGTCTGCGTCGTGCCCAGATCAAGACCGTTGGCGAGCTGATCGAGCGGACGTCGGATGACCTGCTGAACATCACCAACTTCGGTCAGAAGAGCCTTGAGGAAGTCACCGCCAAGCTCGACGAGCTCGGGCTGAGCCTGGCAGACGCCACCGGCGGTTCCTGATGCCCCGTCCCCGCAAGGGTGCCCGGCTCGGAGGCTCGCCCTCCCATGAGCGCAAACTCCTCGCCAATCTGGCGACTGACTTGTTCATGCATGAGAAGGTGACCACGACCCTGCCCAGAGCGAAGGCGGTCAGGCCACTCGCCGAGAAGCTGATCACCACGGCCCGAAAAGGCGACCTTCACTCAAAGCGGACTGTGCTGCGGACAATTCGCAGCCGGCAAGCCATGTCGAGATTGTTCGACGACATCGCTCCGCGTTATGCGGATCGAGCTGGTGGCTACACCCGGATCACCAAGATCGGCCCCCGTCGTGGAGACGGCGCCGAAGAGGCGATAATCGAGCTCGTTTAGCGGGCGAGCATCCCGAAAAGGATGCCGATGACCACTAGAACGCCGCCGCCGATCAGAACCTGAGTCGGGGCAACCTTCGCCTTCAGCAGTCGGGCGGCCAAGACCACGTCCAGCATGGTCACTCCACCGAGCACCAGCAGGACCAGTCCGGCGACGAGGAGCAGGGTGGAGACCAGGGACGGTGCGAGGATGGCCACTACCAACGCGGCAACGACCACCAGCGATCCGCCTCTGGTGAACACCCAGCTCGGTAGCCACTTCCCAAACATCTTCTCAGCCTTACCAAGGCCTCGATCGAACGCCCCTGGCTGCTTGGGCTCCTTGGGTGCTTTCTGCTCGACTTTGGTCGATGAAGAAATCGGGGCGGCCGAGGCCGCCGGCGCAACGACGGGCGCCGGTGCGCCTTCCGGACGGGTTGCCGTGCCGTTGGCCGAAGAGGGCTTCGGAGACCTGGACAGGGTGGGCAGCTTGAAAGGCTTGGGCAACGACACAACGGACGGCTTGCTGTTCATGCCCGCGGCCGCCTCGAAAGCGGCGCTCTCGCTGAATTGGAGGATCAGCTCCTCGCCTTCTGCGGAAACGTGGACGCCCTCGGGACCTGGGGTGAGGTTGATGTCGTCCAACGCCCAGTTGCCGATTTCGTGATCACCGGATGCGACCCGCAGGCGCCCATCGTCGATGTCGACGGTGGCGGGCAGCGAGCTGGTGTCACCCGGGACCTTCAGGGAAGCACTGAATTGACCCATAGGGCCATTTATCGGCAGGTTTCGGCCCGACTTGCGCGGAAAACCTCAGGAAGAGGACACGGACGCGATGGAGAAAACAGTGAAAAAAAGTATGACGCCGATGATGGCAATCCCCAGAAGAACGGTTCCGACGATCCCCAGGATTCTTGCGGCGTTTGCGGTGCCCCGGTTCTCCGGTGGGCGCCTCCCCGCATCGATGGCCTGCATCTCTTTGTTGCCCATCGACCAGGCGAACGGAGCGAGGATCTGGCAGAGGACTATTCCGAGGATTCCAATGACGAGGGCGGTAGTTGCCTGGCTTGGTTCCGGGTATGGGCTCTGAGTCATGATTCTTTCATGAGGCCTCTGAGAAGACCGCGAGGGAGATGGTTCCGATGACAAGGAGAATGATGACGACGATGCCTATAGCGAGCAATACGGTGCTCACAATCCCGAGGATCTTGGCTGCATTGGCCGTTCCTCTGTTTTCGGGTGGGCGCCGTCCGGCGTCGATGGCCTGCATTTCCTTGTTACCCATCGACCAGGCGAAGGGACCGAGGATCCCGCAGATGACGAGTCCGAGGATTCCGAGCACTAATGCGGTGGTGGCCTGACTCTGTTCTGGGTAAGGGCCCTGTTCAGTCATGATTCGATTATCGCACGATCATCGGGGGCAGTGCTGGCCAAAGTCCCGGCGGCGGTAGCCTGACCTTCGTGAC
>DATDJH010000081.1:0-3138 GCA_036520635.1 Acidimicrobiia bacterium | reverse complement strand
GACCGTCCGTTATCGATGGGGCGACGAGACGCTCGAAGTTTCTTATGACGATGGAGTGGTAGTGGTCTCAGAGAGCCCGAACGTGGTGACTCTCGATGTCGATGGCGATCACCTCGAGTTCGCCATGGATCGGTTCGAGTCCACCCGTTTTGTCGACGGCCCCTCGGGCCCGTTGCTGTTCGAGGAGGTGCCCCGATTCGCACTTGCCGCCGTTGAGGATATCCCAGGCTCGCTCCATACCCCGATGCCGGGGCGGGTAGTCCGTGTCGAAGTCTCGGTAGGGGACACGGTTGAGGAGGGCCAGACCCTGATGGTCCTGGAGGCGATGAAGATGGAGCACACGCTGCGGTCACCCATGACCGGGACTGTCGTCACCCTCAATGCCACCCCAGGAGAGCAGACTGCGGCCGGCGACGTCCTGGTCGTCGTGGAGTCCCAGTCGCGCTAGCGAGAGGCAAGTTCAGGCGCAGGGCTGGCCGTCATCCGAGCCGGGCAAATATCGGATCGTCGCCCCGCCGGCGGACGCGGTCAACGTGGGAGCCGGCCCCTGGGTCATCATCAGCTCGAGGTCGACCAGACCGTCGACCGCAGCCGCCTTCCACTCTTCGGGCATTCCCGATCCGTCGGAACGGTGCCAGTGGACGCCGTTGATCTCTCCGAGGTAGTTGGCCCCACAGGCCGGGTCGATTGTCAGGGTCCACGGAATTCCAGTCTCAATCCAGAACGGCAACGGTGTGACCTGGCGCAACCGCTCTGGTGATGTGGGCTGGATCTCGCCCTCTGCGAGGCCACTCCCCGGGAGCCGGAGGTCGGCGCTGACCAGGACCTCGGATCCATACTCGCTTATGGCGCTGAGCCGGAACGGTGGCGAAGGCAGCCGATCGCGGTCCACCGCCACCAAATAGGTCCGAGGAACCCAGTCGGATGTACAACCCATCTGATCGGTGATGGTGGGGATCACGGCGTAAACGAAGTCATCCTCGACGACCACGTCATCGAGCCGGGTCTCGGGACATGAGCTGCTGTGCCCGACCACAAGGACCAGGACGATCTGCTTCTCGAAGTCGACTTCGGGCATTGGATCGGTGATGCCAACTTCCTCCCAAATCGAGGACAGTGGGCCTGGCTCGGCAATCACCTGTGGCTGGTCGGAGGCGGGCATGGTGTCCGCCTCCGCCAGATAGGCCCAGCCCTCGCCGCCAGCCGATTGCGGCCCGGGAAGCGGGGTGGTGGCCGGATCCTGACCGGATAGGCAGATGGGGGCGTCGCCTCCGGCCTCAGTCGCGACTGCGATCCGTTCCGGGGTGAGGAGACCGACCCAGACCTCGACGTAACCCTGGACCTCGTAGACACCAGCCGTGTCCATGTCGGCAGGTAGTCGGGAGCCAATCTGGGCAGCGAATGCCGCTAGCTCCTCGGCAGTGTGGGGCATCTCCACGGCCACAATCCCGACATCGGGGAACTCAGCCTCTAGAGCAGCCTGCTGGGCGAGCACGTCGGTGCCCGAGGTGAATCCGACCCCGATCCAACCGTTATGAGCACGATCGAACCACATGTCCTGGAATCCGTCGAGTCCCTGAGCGAAGGCCCGTACCTCCTCAAAAGGCTGCTCGTTACCGACATAGATGGGGGTGTCGGAATACCAGTCCTCAGGAGCGTAAGGGACGTCGATCTGATCGCAGGTGAGGGCCGAGGCCGAGACGGCGAGAGGGGCGGTCGAACCGGTGGGCTGTGAGGCGGTGGTCGTCTCCAAGGACGAAGCAGGAGAGGCTGGCTCGCCGCAGGCGACAAACACGAGGACTGAAGAACCAAGCAACGCGGTCGTGATCCGGCGCATCCCTGATTTGACGTTGGGATAGCCAGCCACGGTTCCGGTCTTCCTATGAAAGGACGGTGAGCACCAGATCGATGTCACCTTCCGTGTGGTCGGCGTTGACCTGGAACCTGATCTCCTCGTCGCCCTTGGGCACGACCGGGTAATTGAGACCGGTGGCCAGGATTCCATGGTCGAAGAGATGCTTGACGAGCGATGAGGTTCGTTCGGTGTCTCTCACCATCAGCGGGACCACCGGGTGCGGACCGGGAATGGTCTCAAACCCGAGGTCGACCAGCCCCGACTCGAACCTCGCGGTCATCGCGGCGAGGTGGGTCAGCATGCCCACGCCTTCCTCCGAGTCGACCACTTCGAGGGAGGCAATGGAGGCGGCTGCCTCTCCGACTGTGATCGGGTTCGAGTAGATATACATCGGTGCCTTCTCTCTCAGGTAAGAGACGAGGGGCTCGGTGCCCGCCACGTATCCACCGTTGACCCCGAATCCCTTCCCCAGAGTCCCGATCATCACGTCCACGGCGCCCGATCCGGTCACTTCCTCGGTGCCCCGCCCGGTTCGCCCATAGGCGGCAACCCCATGAGAGTCATCGACAACCACGACGACGTTCTCCGGGTAGTCAGAGTCGTGGGACCGAGCAACCTCCAGAACTGCCGCCAAGTCGGCGTGGTCGCCTCGCATCGAGAAGACGCCATCGGTGACCACTAGGGCGCGCGTCGCAGTCCCGGCAGCCTGCCCCAATTGCCGATCCAGCTCGTCGAAGTCGAGATGGGGATAGACCTCTCGGGCCGCCGGTCGAGCCGTCCGTAGCCCGTTGATGATGCAGTTGTGGTTGAGGGCATCGGAGAAGACCACTGTCTCCTGAGTGATGAGCGAGGTCAGCGTCGAGACGACTGCGGCGTAGGCCGAAGAGAAGATCATCGCCCGTTGCCGGCCATGAAAGGTTGCGAGCGTGGCCTCGAGGTTGACGTGGGGCTGATAGGTGCCCGAAATGAATCGCACCGCCCCGGGGCCTGCGCCGAAGTCACGAGTGGCTGTCTCCTCCGCGGCGATCACATCGCGATGACGAGACAGGCCCAGATATCCGTTGGAGTTCATGCGAAGGAATTCTTGGTCGGACCCGGCCAATCGGAATCGGGGGCCTCGCCGAGCGTCGGATTGGATCACCTCGGTGATGACCACCTCTTGGCCCTTGCTGGTGCCGGCCGCCCTCAGGTCTTCGACCTCTCCGCTGAGAAGGGTGTCGAGTCGGTCGTGAGGCATGACCCCACGGGTTTAGCAGAGTCCTAGTGTCACTCGCATGACACGT
>DATDJH010000080.1:0-4840 GCA_036520635.1 Acidimicrobiia bacterium | reverse complement strand
TGTACAACGCTGTCTTCTGGGGCGGATATCAGGACGTCGAGCACAAGCCTCACTCCTACTACTTCACCCGCTATCCCGAGGGCATCGAAGCCACCCTCAGTTGGACGAGCCCCGACCTCAAGTTCCGCAACAACACGGACGATGCGGTCCTCATCGACACCAGGTACACCGACACCTCGATCACGGTGCGAATCTTCGGCAGTAACGGCGGACGGGTGCTCAAAGGCGAGCAAAGCGGCGGATCCACCCACCTCTGGACCGACAACGAGGGCGGGCCCGATGCCCTTCACGTGCGGGGCGAGGTCTCGGAGCGCTACGCCCTCACCGATCCGCCGCCCACCCGGTATGTGGCGAACCCCGATCTCGGCGTGGACGAGCAGGACGAGACCCAGACCGAGGAAGGCGGATGGAGCGTGACGGTCACCCGTGAGATCAGCCGCGGTGACGACGTGATCGACAGCCAGGAATGGGTGGTTCGCTACGCACCGAGATTCGCCGTAATCGAGGTCCACCCGTGCAAGGTCCCGGGGACCTCGGTGTCATGTCCCACGACCACGACAACCACCACGACTCCCCCAACTACAACAACGGTTCCCGCAACGACACCATCTACCTGATAGGTGTCAGCTCTCGTCCCCATCAGGGTCGGGGTAGTGCCTGAGGAAAGAGGCGATCGCCTCCAGAGCGGGATCGACCGACTCCGAGTCCCACCCGGCGGGTCGACGCACTGAAATCGTGTTCTGTTGCACGTAGACGTGGTCGATGTCGAGCCCGAGGCCAAACAAGTCTTCTCCAAGCTGTCCGGGCACCGCTTCGCCCGGCGTGTCGGCGGTCATGGCGTGCCCGTCCTGACCGGTGAAGCTCCGATCGGTGCTCACCACGAGCACGTCGCCCATGATCACGCTGTCTCGAATGACGACTGTCTGACCCATTGGGACCGAGATCGTAATCAGGACCCGAAGCCGCCCGGATGGTCCCCGATGACCTGGACCTTGACAAGGTTGGTGGACGCCTGGATGTTGGGGGGAACGCCGGCCACCATGACCACGGTGTCGCCGGCCTTAGCCAGCCCCTCTTTCTCCAGGATCGAAGAGGCGGCGGCCATCTCGTCGTCTGTGTAATCCCGCCGCTCGAACTCGTGCGGAGACACTCCCCAAAACAGGGCCATGCGCCGCAAGGTCGCCTCATTCGGGCTGAAAGCCACGATGCGGCCCTCAGGTCGGTACTTCGAGATCAAGCGCGCCGTGTTCCCCGACTCGGTGAAAGCGACGATGGCACTAGCGCCGAGGTTTATCGCCATCTCAGTGGCAGCTTGCGCCACCGCCGAAGCGACGGTGTTCCCGTCACCGACGAACGGGACCGGATGATCGCCGCGGTTGGAAAGGGTGTCCTCCTCGACGACACGGCAGATCTCGGCCATCGCAGCGACTGTTTGGGCCGGGTAGTCACCCACGGCGGTCTCCCCCGAGAGCATGACCGCGTCCGTGCCCGCGATAACCGCGGTGGCCACGTCGGTGACCTCGGCCCGGGTGGGTCGTGGGCTCTTGGTCATCGACTCCAACATCTCGGTGGCGGTGATCGAGATCCTCCCGGCAGCGTTGGTGCGCTTCAAGATGTCGGCCTGGATCAGCGGGATCCGCTCCAAAGGCAGCTGGACGCCGAGATCCCCCCTGGCCACCATGATCCCGAATGAGGGCTCGATGATGTCGTCGAGGTTGTCGTAGGCCTGCGCCAGCTCGATCTTGGCTATCACCGGGACGCCGCCAGCGAGCTCGCCTACCTTTCTGACGTCGTCGCCGCTTCGCACGAAGGATGCGGCGACGTAGTCCACACCCAACTCCCGTCCGAAGGCGAGATCTGCCTCGTCCTTGGGGGTGACACTCTCAGTGGAGAGAACGCTGTCAGGGAAGGCGACTCCCTTGTGGTCCGTGAGGTCACCTCCAACCTGAACTTCAGCGACTAACCCGTTGTCAGACATCCCGATTACGTCGCAGCGGATCAGCCCGTCAGCCAGAAGCACCCGGTGACCTGGCATCACGTCGGTGAGGAGTTGGTCGTAGCCGACGGGGATCACGTCGCGGTTGCCCTCCCCGCCCTCTGGCACCAAATGGACCTGGTCGCCCTTCTTGAGGCGGATGGCGCCCGACGGGAACTCGCCGACCCTCAGCTTCGGGCCTTGGACATCCTGGAGGATGGCCACCGGCCGCCCCGCCTCTCGCGCCGCCTCTCTGACCCATCCGGCGAGCATCCGATGAAACTCGTGATCGCCATGGGAGAAGTTGAAACGGGCCACGTCGATCCCGGCTTCAACCAGGGCGCGAATGCTGGCCTCGTCGGCAACGGCCGGGCCCAGAGTGGCGATGATCTTGGTGTGCCGCTGCATTTCGCACGAAAACTAACCGGTGCAGGCCCTTGCGCCCGGTCTAGGCGGAAAGCTGCTCCCGGAGCAAGGCGTCGACCAGTCGGGGGTCGGCCTTGCCCCCGGTCGCTTTCATCACCTGCCCAACCAGGAACCCGACCACCTTCTGATCGCCGGAGCGGTACCCCTCGACTGCCTTCGGGTTGGCTGTCAGCACTTCGGAAACGACCGCGCCAAGCGATTCGCGATCACTGACTTGGACCAGGTCCCTCGAGGCCGCCACCTCTCGAGGGGAACCTTCACCGGCCAGAACCCCGTCGAGGACTTCCTTGGCGGCGGATGACGAGACCTCGCCGCTGCCGATCATGGCCACCAGTTCGGCCAGCGCCGCCCCGTCGAGGCGGAGGTCGGCCGCGGCCACGTCATGGCGCCGAAGCCACCCGATGACTTCACCTGTGATCCAGTTGGCTGCCGACTTGGGGTCCGCGCCGGCTTCGACGGCCCCTTGGTATATGAGACGCAGCGCCGGATCGACGGCCGCCAACACGCCGGCGAGAGCGTCGCCAAGGCCGTCCGCGAGGTATCGCTCTCGACGCTGGGCGGGCAGCTCAGGCAAGGTTTGGCGGATCCGATCCACCCACTCCCGGTCAAGCACCATCGGCACCAGATCAGGCTCGACGAAGTATCGATAGTCAGATGAGCCTTCCTTGGTCCTCATCGAATGGGTGACGCCCGCCTCCTCGTCCCAGTGCCTCGTCTCCTGAACCACGAGGCCGCCGGACTCGACGACCTGGACTTGGCGCGCAATCTCATGGTCGACGGCACGCTCCAGGGATCGGAACGAGTTCATGTTCTTCACCTCGACCTTGGTGCCGAGCTCCGGACTGCCCTCAGGGCGGATCGACACGTTGGCGTCGAAACGCATAGAACCCTCCTCGAGCCGGGCGTCCGAGACACCGAGTTCGAGGATCACGGACCGAAGCTCCTGGGCGTAAGCCCTAGCCTGCTCGGCGGTATAGATCTCAGGACGAGAGACGATCTCGACCAACGGGACGCCCGATCGGTTGAAATCGAGGAGGGTGGACTCCGCGGCGTGGATCCTCCCCCCGGCGCCGACATGGGTCGACTTGCCGGTGTCCTCCTCCATGTGGGCGCGCTCGATTCCCACTCGATGACTCGCACCATCGACATCGATGTCGAGGTGTCCGCCGACGCACACCGGGATGTCGAACTGGGAGATCTGATAGTTCTTGGGGAGATCGGCATAGAAGTAGTTCTTCCGATGGAAGACGGACCTCGCGGAGACCTCGCAATTCAAGGCGAGGCCGATGGCCATGATCGACTCGATGGCGACACGATTGGTCACCGGGAGCGCGCCGGGAAGACCGAGGCACGTGGGACAGACATTGGTGTTCGGTTCGGCGCCGAAACCGACCTCGCATCCGCAGAACATCTTGGAGTCGGTGAGAAGCTCGACGTGAACTTCGATCCCGATCACAGGCTCCCAACTCATGAGGCGACCTCCACCAGACCGGGTGCCACCTCGAAGCCGGCCAAGCGCTCGACTTCGGCGGCAACCCGGTACATGACCTCTTCGCCGAGAGGCGGGGCCATCACCTGGAATCCAATCGGCAGGCCCTGGCCATCCAGTGCAACGGGCACCGAGATCGCCGGATGTCCGGCCAGATTGGAGGGGATGGTGCAGATGTCGGAGAGATACATGGCGAGGGGATTCTGCGTGCGAGCACCGGCCTCGAAGGCCACGGTGGGGCTCGTTGGCGAGACCAGCACATCGACATGCTGATAGGCCCTGGCGAAGTCGTCCTGGATGGCGGCACGAACGCGTTGCGCCTGCCCATAGAAGGCGTCGTAGTACCCGGCGGAGAGGGCGTAGGTGCCGAGCAGGATCCGTCTGGTCACCTCGGGGCCGAACCCCTCCGCCCTGCTCCGCGCCATGAGGCTCTCTGTCGTCTTCCCCGCCCCCCGGTGCCCGTAGCGAATCCCGTCGAATCTGGCGAGGTTTGCCGAGCACTCTGCGGGAGCGATGAGGTAATAGGCGGAGAGGGCAATCTCGAAGGAAGGCAGCGACACCTCGACCACCTCCACACCGGAGCCCTCGAGCTGGGACACCATGCCCGCAACGGCTGCCTCGACGGCCGGCTCGTAGCCCTCCCCTCCCAATTCCTTGACCACACCCACCCGGAGACCTTCGGCCCCCCGACCCAAACCGGCCTTTGGATCGGGATAAGGGCCCGAGTACGAGGTGCCGTCCATGGGGTCGTGGCCCCAGATGGCCTCGAGGGTGATGGCGGAGTCCTCCACGGTTCGGGTGAGTGGCCCGATCTGGTCCAGAGAGGATGCGAAGGCGATGAGCCCATATCGGCTCACCGTCCCGTATGTGGGCTTCATCCCCACCACCCCACACAGGGAGGCTGGCTGGCGAATCGACCCGCCGGTGTCCGACCCGAGCGCGGCCAGCGC
>DATDJH010000079.1:0-2249 GCA_036520635.1 Acidimicrobiia bacterium | reverse complement strand
TTCGACCCACCAACCCGCTCCGCCAACACCCGCGTAATCGCCGCCGTCAACGTCGTCTTCCCATGATCAATATGACCCATCGTCCCCACATTCACATGCGGCTTCGAACGCTCAAACTTCGCCTTCGCCATCGTCGGCTCCTAGTCCTTTCCTTGTTCCTCTCGCCCGACGCAAACTACGCGCCGGTGCCGATGTAGCGGCGGGCAGACTCGAACTGCCGACCTCTCGATTATGAGTCGAGCGCTCTCACCAACTGAGCTACGCCGCCTCAGGCGGGCTTTGCCCACCGGAGCCCCCTTCCGGATTTGAACCGAAGACCTCTTCCTTACCATGGAAGCGCTCTACCAACTGAGCTAAGGGGGCCAGATTGTCAGACGCCCCGGGGCGCCCGTGCCGGGAGAAGGATTCGAACCTCCGTAGGCGTCAGCCGGCAGATTTACAGTCTGCTCCCTTTGGCCGCTCGGGCATCCCGGCATGCCGAAACCGCACGACTCAGAGGCGCACAGTCCGGGGTGTTGGATGTTAGGTATTGGGGGCTGGTTGTACCAACCCTTACCGAACTCCTTCAGCCATCTGCTGTAGCCGGAAGATCCGCTCCTCGGTGGGGGGATGTGTGCTGAGCAGCCTCATCATCCCGCCCCCGCCACGGAGGCCCTTCATCGGGTTCTCGATGAACAGCTGGGCAGTGGCCGGGTTGACGTTCATCGGGATGCGGTCGGCCCCCATCGAGATCTTCTCCAACGCTGCGGCGAGCTTCATTGGCCGACCCGTGATCTCGGCGCCGGTCTCGTCCGCCTGAAACTCCCTGGTCCGAGAGATAGCCATCCGAATCAGCATGGCCGCGATTGGGGCAACGATCAGGGAAAGCACGGCACCGATCGCCCCCAGCGGGCTCTCCCGATTGTTGCCGCCACCAAACCAGAAGGCCATGCGGGCCAGCATGGTGAGTGCCGCGGCGATCATCGCCGCAATCGAGCTGATCAGGATGTCCCGGTTCTGGACGTGGGCCAACTCGTGAGCGAGCACACCTTCGAGCTCGTCGAAATCGAGGACTTGGAGGATCCCCGAGGTGACTGCCACCGCGGCCTTCTTCGGGGACCTGCCGGTGGCGAAGGCATTGGGCTGCGCCGAGTCGATCAGATAGATGCTGGGCATCGGCATCCGGGTCTGCTCTGCGAGCCGACGGACGATGGCGTAGACCTGAGGCTGTTCCGCCTCGGTCACCGGGCGGGCCCTGCTGGCGGCGAGGGCCATCTTGTCCGAGAAGAAGTAGGCGAGGAAGTTGAACCCAACCGCGATGACGAGCCCGATCATGAATCCGCCGTCGGGAAACAGGGCAACACAGACCAACCACAGCAAGGTGGTCATGAAGGCGAGAAGGCCCACCGTCTTCAAGTTGTTCATGTTTCAAGGGTATCCGGCGTGGTCGCCTATTCCGATCACACCCACCACATCTCAGGCTTCACCGTGCCCACTCTCGGTGGTGTATGGTCCCCCGCGCGGTGCGGGGGAAACGCCTTCCGAGGCTGTCCGTGTGGAGGATGACAACCCAAGGAGGAACACACTTGAGAAGGAAGCTTCTCGTGGTCGCAGCTGCCCTGGCTACGGCCCTCGCGACATCGATCCCGGCCGGCGCCGGCCCGACGGCCATCACCGCAGCGGTGAGCGCCTCCGAAGCGCCATACATCGTTGTCATGGACGCCGCCCCGGTGCTCGGGAACGAGGAGCTTGCCCCGGAGGAAGGGGATCGACCTGATCCTGAGAGTGCCCCTGTTGAGGAGTACACCGAAGAGCTCCAGGTCGAGAAGGTCGACGCTCTCGAGGGTGCCGGCATCGAGCAGACGGCCATGGTTGCCAGCTTCGACTACGCCGCCAACGGTTTCAGCGCTCTGCTCACCAAGGCCGAGGCTGAGTCGCTCGCCACACAGAAAGGCGTCAGCTCGGTAGTTCGGGACGAACTGCATCAGCTTCAAACGGACAACTCACCGCACTTCCTCGGTCTCGACGATCGGGGTGGGGCGTACGCCAGTGGCTACACCGGGAAAGGCGTGGTCGTAGGAGTCATCGACACCGGGATCTGGCCGGAGCACCCGTCCTTCGACGATCGGGGCAACCTCGACCCGTCGCCGATCGTGTTCGACACCATCGACCTCGATCCGGATCCGGCCACGGATTTCATAAGCACCGGATGCGACTTCGGGAACACCACCTACAACCCCGACGACGCTCCCTTCGCCTGCAACAACAAG
>DATDJH010000078.1:0-16777 GCA_036520635.1 Acidimicrobiia bacterium | reverse complement strand
CCCGCTGGTGGCCAGATTCGAGGCGGGGCACATCTCGAGTGGCATCCGTCGATCTCGTATCCGCTGAGCGACCTTGCCCAGCTTCACGATCTCCCCATCTTCCAGCAGGCAATCCTCGACCAATTCGACCCCATGACCCAGGCGCTCCGCTCCACAAACATCCATCGCAGAGGCCATGTATGCGACTCCGTTGCCTCCCGCGTGCTCGCCGGCGTGAATGGTCACCCGCAGTCCCTCGGCGCGCGCCAATCGGAGGGCCGGAAGGTGGTCGGCAGGAGGGAAGCCCGCCTCTGGGCCTGCCAGGTCGAATCCGACAACCCCGAGATCACGGCTCGCCGCCGCGACCCTGGCCAACTCGAGACTGTCCTCCCAATGACGAAGGGCGTCGACGATCAGACTCCACTTGAGGCCGGTCTCCTGCCCGCCCATGGCTAACCCGGATGAAGCCGCTTGGATCACAGTCTCGACGCTGGTCCCTTCCCTGGTGTTCAGAGATGGGCAGAACCGGATCTCTGCGTAGACAACGCCGTCCCCACTCAAATCGACGGCCGCCTCGTATGCGACTCGCTCGATGGCCTCGGGTTGCTGCATGACTCCGATGGTGTGGGTGAACGCTTCGAGATAGCGCTCCAATGAGCCGGAATCGGTCTGATGAAACCAGGCTGCAAGGTCCTCTGCATTGCTCGCCGGAAGATCCCGGTATCTATGCTCCTCGGCCAGTTCCAGGACCGTGTCGGGGCGCAACCCACCATCGAGATGGTCGTGCAGAAGCACCGAAGGCAGGGGCATTTCGTCACGCTAGTCACGAGGGATATCAAGCCGGCCACCGGTACGCTGTCGCCGTGCCCAAAGCCCATGTGATCGTCCTCACAGCCGTGCTGCTCGGTGCGTGCATGACGGCGCCACCTCCGCGCGACGCTCTGCCTGAGGTCGAGGAAGTCCTCGAACCGCCGGTCGCCTGCTCCTTTCTGGTGGGCCCGCCACAAGGCGTTTCCGTGGCCGAGGTATTGGAGGACACCGGGGCGGAAGGGGTTCTGAAAGCGGGGGACGTGATCACTTCCCTGAATGGCATCGAAACCGCAGATCAGGATGGTCTTCGAGATGCCCTGGCCGAGGAATCGGTTGGCGACTCGATTCATCTCGAACTGGTCCGCAACGGGAACGAGGAAACTGCGGACATGGTTCTCGGGGCCAACCCCGAAGATCCCGAACGCCCGTTCATGGGAGTGATGATTCGAACTGCCTATGAACATCTCGATCCCACCGACGCCGACGACGCAATTCCGGACGTCGACACTGCTCGCGCGGTGGTAATCGGCGGTTTTCTCTTTGGTGTCGAGCCTGAGGAGAGCCTGTGGTCGGGCACCGGATTGGGTGTTTCCAACGAGACGAACTGGGTGGCGACGAGCAAGAGCGTTTACGGCCTGGGGGTAGGAGATGAGCGGATTCTCACCGACCTGATCAGCGGCGAAGTCATCAATTACCCGGTCGTCGATGGTTGGCTTCCGGCCCGCCTCATCGGATCAATCGATGACGATCTCTTGTTGGCCGTGACTCAGGAGGTTCCGGATCAGCCCGACTTGGTCTCGGTGGCCACGTCGAGATTCGACCCGGAGACAGGCGACACTGAATGGATCGAGCCGATCAGCGAAGGGTTCGGGGTTCCGGTGACGGCCTGGGCTTCTCCGGATGGCAACTACATCACGATTGGAGGCATCGAGGCCAACACCACCGCCCTCACCGGCGTTGAATTGCTCACATCCGACGGGGTGACAGCCGGACTGGATGAACTGCTCTCCCTCGGCACGCCGATCGGCTGGCTGGACGAGGAGACTGCCGTGTTCCGCACCTCTGCCACCACGGTTTCAAAGGTGAATGCGGTGACTGGTGAAATTACGGAGGTGACCCTGGACTCCGCGTTGGAAGGTGTTCCCGTGTATGCCGTCGCAGATGGTCACAGCGTCCTCGCTGTCAGCGACCGGTCACTGCTGATGGATGACCTGGGCACCGACGGCGAACTGAGGCTGTTGGCGGAAAATTGCTCGATAGGCAGGGTTGGTGACGCCGGCTGGCGCCCCACGTCGAATCAGTCTGCCTGACCTGCTTCCACTTCCTCCGGCTCCGGCTCCGGCTCCCCGGCCTCGGCCCCGGCCGGCTTCCCGTTGCTGGGGGCCGCCCCGGAGGTTCTCCCCGCCTTGGTCAGCGCATCGCGGCTTCTGACCTCAGCCACCTCGTCCGACATCGCCTGCCATCCCTTGGGCTGGCGCATGGTGCGTGATCCAGGATCGGATCCCATGATCTCAGCGACTTCCTCACCTGAGATCTGCTTCTTCTCCTCGAGAACGGCCGCCAGCTCGAGGATCTTGTCCTCATGCTCGCCAAGCAAGAGGGCGACCCTGTTGTAGAGGACAGTGAGACGCTCCTCGATCTGCTCCTTCCGCTCGCGCAGAGCGGTGGAAACCGGGTTGGCCGGTCCGCCGCTCTCGTTGGAGCGGGTTCCGCTGGTCGAGGAAATGGTCTTCCCCATGCCCCACGAGCCCTCCATCAATGCCGCCACGGTCGAAGCGTTCTGAAGATCGGAAGAGACGCCGGAGCTGTTGTCCCCGTCGAAGAAGAGCCGCTCACCCGCCAGGGAGGCGAGGGACACCATGATGTCGTTCTCGTATTCCGACTTCCACTCTAAGAAGCGCTCCTCCTCACCCATGCTCTTGACCATCCCCAGGGTGCCCGGCCGCTTCTCGATGGAGACGATGTCGATTCGGCGATGAGCGCGTAGGAGGTGAGCGGTCACCGCGTGGCATGCCTCGTGGACGGCGACTGCGTGGCGCTCGCGCTGGATGTAGTCGACGTCCTCGGGAGGGCCCAACTCCTTGAGTGACTTGGCCCGCCAGACGTCCGGCCATTCGATCGACTCCCGACCGGCGCGCACCGCGATGATCAACGCCTCGTTGATGAGGTCCTTGATGCTGGCCCCCGAGTAATAGGGGGTGATCACCGCTAGTTGGTCAACCTGTTCCGGGGTGAGGTAGTGGTCCACCTTTTCCAGGTAGCCGACAATTGTCTGCTTTCGACCCTCCTTCGAGGGGTATCCCACCTTGTAGATGCGGTCGATCCGTCCCGGCCGCAACATCGCCTCGTCCAAGGAGTTGGGCATGTTGGTCGCCAGGATGTGGAGGATCCGATACTTGGGGGGTGGCTTGGGTCGGAATCCGAACATCTTGCGGAACTTGTTGGTGATCCCTCGGGGCTTGGTGAGTCCGTTCATCTCGGTGAGCAACGCCTGGAGGGTGCCCATTCCGCCGCCACCGCCTGCCATCCCGCCCATCATGATCCGGTCGATCCAGCCCTTCTTCGGCTGATCCTCAGCGGCGGCCGGAGCGGTCTGGTTCCAGTATTGGACGAGTGCTGCCTGAGTTTGGGAACCCATGAAACCGAATCCATTGCAGGTGAGTCCCAGATCGGCCTCTGACATCCCGAACTGACCCTGGGGGGAACCCATCCCGGTCCTCGAGCCGAGAGCGTCGGCCTCGTCGAAGAAGACGATCACACCGCCGTGGCGCAGGCTGAGCTTGCGCAGTTTCCGGTACAGGCTCTTGACCTTGAGAACACCGATACCCATGAACATGTTGATGAAAGCGCCGGGCTCCACGAACACATACGGTCGACCGGTCTCGCCGGCTATGGCCTGGGCCATCAAGGTTTTCCCGGTGCCCGGAGGTCCCCAGAGCAAGATCCCACCCGGGATGTACCCACCCTTTTTCTCGATCTCATCGGGCTTCTCGAGGAAGGCGATGTTCTCCTTGATCAAGTCGAGGACGTGGTCCTGTCCCCAGACGTCATCGAAGCGAGTGGTGACCTCTTCCGGGAGGATGACATCCATACCGCCCCGGGAAAGCAGCCAGAAGATCCCCAAGAACTGGAACGCGACGAAGAAGAACCCGAACATCAATTGGAAGGCGAAGGGGAGGGCCCCGACGATGAGACGGGGTATTTCGACGATCGCCTGGATGACGCCCTGGACTTCGGGCACGAAGTAGTCGACGAGCAGCCCGATGATGAACAGGTAGAGAGCCCAGCGGAAGAATCTGCCGACCCGGAAACGGGTCCACGGCTTGAAGTGGCTTTCCGCCCAGCGCTGGATCCCACCAAAGATGCTGTCCTGCCAGAACGAGTTGTAGGCGGCGGAGCGCTCTGAGAACCAGTAGTGGATCTGGCGCAGGCATTCGAGAAGGAAGATCGTCCCGAGAACCTTCCCGGTGGTGGTGGTGAAGAATTCGACTACCACGTCCCAGAAACTCAGGAAACCGAGGTCGTCCGAGCCGGCGATAATCGCCGTCATCACGACGGCAAGGAAGATCAGGAACTTGATCCGGTCCCATGTGTCGAGACGGCGCCTGGTCTGGCGAATGTCCCGTTTTCTTGTGTTCAGGCTCTCTTGTTCACCAGCCATGAGTCAACAACTCCCACAATCGTTTCCTGATGCGATATGAAGCATTCCCGGCTACAGCCGGCGATCATCGAGTACATCTTGGTGTCGTCGGGGTTGGAAACGGTGATCATGTACGCCACCCCCTGGTTCTGCCCGGCCGCGTCCTCGAAGGCGACCAGCACCCTGACTCCGTCGAATCCGCCCCCGAACGAGAAGTCCTCCTTCTGAAGCTCCTGGCTGTTCGCCAGGTCGTAGTAGGGAAGAACGGACTGGGTGAGCACGGCCCGGGAAAGAAAGTCCTTTTGGGTCTCACCGATCTGACGAACCGACATCAACCCGATCGGGTACTCCGATTCGGGCAAGGCACGGCCGAGGTGTGCGACATCACGCACCGGGTCACCGTCGAAGCCGATGCTGCTAACTGCCGGGAATGTGAATCCTTGGACGGGCTCGTCAAACGGCAAGTCCTCGAGCGATGAGAGCTCTGAGAGCTCGTAGGTATGCCATTGCTCAGGGATCTGAAACCGGCCGAGACGCTGGGTGTCGGTATAGGTGATCACGGCGTCCGAATCGCCGCCGCAGGCCGAAATCAGCAACGTTGCGGTTGCCAGCACCACGAGATGCCGCATCATGCGTGACGACGATAAGCGCCTGATGGCAACAGACTATCCGCCGATCGGAGTTGCGGGAGATCAGTGCCGCGGCCCGGTCCGACGTATGGCACGATGACGCCGTGATGGAGACACATGGCGGAAAGCTCCTCGTTGCGACACCCCAGTTGATCGACCCTCATTTCTGGCGAACCGTGATCTTCATGCTCCAGCATGATGAGGAGGGAACCGTCGGTCTCGTCCTCAACCGACCTACCCCGGAGCTGGTCGTCGACCATCTTCCCGAGTGGGTGACGGGGAAGAACGAGCCGCAACGCCTTTTCTACGGAGGGCCGGTGGAGCCGGAGATGGCGATCGCACTCGGGCCCGGGGGAGTGGGAGAGCCAACCATGCTGCCAGGAGTCACGCTGGTCGACCTGTCAACAATCCCACCGACCGATCCGACCCGGATTCGGGTCTATTCGGGCTACGCAGGCTGGGGAGCAGGACAGCTCGAAGCCGAGATCGCTGAAGGATCCTGGTATCCGGTCCAGGCGTCGCCTGACGACCCGTTTGACCGCCCTGAAGGCCAATGGGCGCGGATTCTCCGGCGGCAGAGTGGATATCTCTCACTCGTGTCCACCTTTCCCGAGGATGTAGCCCTGAATTGACGCCTCCCCGACCTACCCTCCAAAACGGATGACCAGCGCCACCGCACCCAAACTGAGGCCAAGCCTGAAGCGGAAGGCCCCGGGTCTGGAAGTGGAGCGATCCCTTTGGGCAGCGGGCGCCCCGATCGTGGTTGGTGTTGACGAAGTCGGACGCGGCTCCTGGGCTGGCCCACTGACCATCGGGGCTGCCGTGGTCCCTTCCACGAGCAGGGTCTACAAGATTCGAGATTCCAAGATGCTCAATGAAGAGGAGCGGGAGGCTCTTTTCGACCGCATCGCTGGTTGGTGTGATGCATGGGCGGTTGGGCATGCCACCCCTGCGGAGTGTGATGAGCTGGGTATGTCGGATGCGCAGCGCCTGGCGGCTCGCCGCGCCCTGGACGCCCTCGGGGTGACACCCGACCAGGTGATTGTCGACGGCAACTGGGATTTCGTCGGGGGAGCGAAGCGGATAGTTCGCGGCGATGCCAGCTCGCTGTCCATTGCGGCGGCATCGATCCTTGCCAAGGTGAGCCGGGACCGAATCATGAGGGAGACCGCGGACAACTTTCCCGGGTACAACTTCGAAGCCAACAAGGGATATCCGTGCCCGATCCACAAGGCGGCCCTCCAGGCTTGGGGCCCCACCTCTATCCACCGACGCTCTTGGGTCTTCATGGACCATCTCATGTGGAACGGGTTGACCCGGCTTCAACGACCGGAGCCGCAGTTGACGCTCGAATTCGAGGTCTAGCCACCTGCGCCTCTCAGAAGCAGACCTCGCGATGCTCAACGGCGAAGCGGGCCCGGGGGCACAAATGGCGATGGAGCTGCTCACCGCAGCAGCACCGGCGGCCAGGGCTACCGAGCTCATCGACATCGTCGGCGCCCATATCGATGGATGCCTCTACCACGGAGTGGCCGGGCTCGACTTTGCCCGGGACTTGGCTGAGCGGGGCGCACGGGCCGCCGTCCCAACCACGTTGAACGTCTCGTCGATCGACCTGATACATCCCGACCTCTATCGGGGGCCGGAAGAGGAAGCTCGGGCCGCCAGAGAGCTCATGGACGCCTATGTCACCATGGGCTGCTCGCCGACCTGGACCTGTGCTCCTTATCAACTCGCCGTCCGCCCCCGGTTTGGCGATCAGGTGGCCTGGGGCGAGTCGAATGCCATCGTCTTTGCCAACAGCGTCCTTGGAGCCCGGACCAACCGCTACGGCGACTTCCTCGATATTTGCTGTGCCATCACCGGGCGGGCCCCGGCGAGCGGCCTGCACACGGATGAGGGCCGGCGAGCCACATTCCATCTCGCAGTTCGTGTCCCTGATCGGCTGCTCGACGAGGAGCTCCTGTATCCGTTGCTCGGCCACGTCCTCGGTCAGGAGGCCGGTACCGAGGTGGCCGTGATCAGCGGGCTCGACGGTCGAGCCGATGAAGACCGATTGAAATCGCTGGGCGCGGCAGCGGCGTCGTCAGGCGCAGTCGCCATGTTCCATGTGGTGGGAGTCACCCCGGAGGCGACCACCCTGGAGGAGGCGGCCGGGGGGAAGGATCCACTGCGCACGGTGGTAGTCGATGTCGATCGACTCAACTCGGCGCGGAAGTCGCTCGAGGTCGGCTCCGGGGATCTGACTGCCGTCAGTGTTGGCACCCCGCACATCTCGATACGTGAGCTGGAGACCCTTGCCGGTCTGGTCACCGGTGCGAGGAGCAAGGTGCCGTTCTACGTCAATGTGGGCCGCGACGTATTGGACGAGGCCTCGAGCCAACAGCTCGTGGAGCCAATCACGAAATTCGGAGCCACGCTCGTCACCGATACCTGCACCTACATCACACCGATCATGGAGGACTTGTCGGGGGTGGTCATGACCAACTCCGGCAAGTGGGCCTACTACGCGCCGGGCAACATCGGGGTCCAGGTGGTGATGGGGAGCCTGGGCGAGTGCGTTCAGTCGGCAGTTTCCGGACAGGTGGTCAGAGGAGAGCCCTGGTGACAGAACTGGAATACGAGGTCTTGGTCCCGGGGCAGGCCGAGGGCGCTCTGATCGTTCTCGAGGAGCCGCTCTCCTTCTGGGGAGGCTTCGATGCCGAAACCGGTCGGATCATCGACAACAACCACTCTCGGATGGGAACAAAGCTCACCGGTTCGATTGTGGCGATGCCCCACGGCCGGGGCTCGAGCTCGTCTTCCTCGGTGCTGGCGGAGGCGTTGAGACGGGGGACGGCGCCTGCAGGGTTCATCCTCGGTGAGCCGGATCCGATCCTGGTGATCGGCGCATTGGTGGCGCAACGGCTGTATCAGGCCTCATGTCCCATCCTGGTCGGGCCGATACCAGTAGAAGGCGCCGGAACCTGGGTGATCGATTGCGATAAGTCCCCGCCGGTGACGAAGATTGATTAGTGACGGCCCGGGGGTACAAAGGGCCCGACTCGCACACCAATCAGCAAGGGGACCTCATCCGCGACCACATCGATGTCGGCGAATTGAATGCCTTCTTCAAGCGAATGCCTGTGGCCTTCTACAGAAGTGCGCTCAACGGCGAGCTGGTGGCGGCGAATCCTGCCCTTGCTGTCCTCCTTGGATATGACACCGTCGAGGAGTTGAAGAGCCAGGTAGCGACCGTCGCGAGCGTCTACGTGAACCCGGAGCGGCGACTCCGTTGGATCGAAGAGATAGGTGCAACTGGTGTCGTCTACGACTTCGACATCGAGTTGAGGCGCCCGAACGGGACCACGGTCTGGGCGCGTGATTCCGCTCGTGCCATCCGTGACGATGCAGGCGAGGTCATGTACTACGAGGGATCCCTGGTCGACGTAACCGACAAGATCGAGGCACAGAAGGCGAAAGACGAGTTCATTGCCACCGTCTCTCACGAGCTGAGAAACCCGATCGCAGCGATGCTGGGGCTGGGCCAGGAGCTTGCCAGCAACTACGACACCTTCAGCGATGAAGACCGCAGGGAGATGGCGCAGATGATTGCCCGGCAGGCCGACGACGCCTCCTGGCTCATCGAGGACCTACTCGTTGCCTACGGGGACAATCTGAACGGGGTCAGCGTCCATCCTGAGGTCTTCGATGTCGTCAAAGAGATCGAACGGGTGTTGGAGGTCGAGGACCACCCGATCGACCTTCAGGTCTTCGACGGCTCTTCGATGATCACGGCCGACCCCAGACGCACACGTCAGATCCTGAAGAACCTGGTCTCGAACGCACTCCGCCATGGCGGGGAGACGGTAAGCGTCGCCCTGGCCAAGGTCGGCGACCGGATTGAGGTGAAGGTCAGGGACTCCGGTGAGCCCATCCCCGATTCCGACGTGGAGCGGATTTTCAAGGCGTTTGAGATGGGGAGCCGCGTGGCGCATCCCAATTCGGTCGGCCTTGGACTGGCAGTGGCCCGTCGACTGGCTCGTTTGATGGAAGGCGACCTCACCTATCGGTATCAGGACGGTTGGTCGAGTTTCGTGTTGTCGCTCCCGACTGCCTGAGTGGCGACGACCCCTAACCTGCCCCGGATGCGCGTTCTAGTCACCGGTGGCGCCGGATTCATCGGCAGCCACACCGTTATCTCCCTGATCGAGGCCGGCCACGAGCCGGTGATCGTCGACAACCTGTCCA
This sequence comes from Acidimicrobiia bacterium, assembly GCA_036520635.1. GTDB lineage: Bacteria > Actinomycetota > Acidimicrobiia > Spongiisociales > ZC4RG35 > JALYNX01. The sequence continues at coordinate 7,489 of DATDJH010000078.1, read as the reverse complement.
ACGCTCGCCGCTCGGTGGTCACCAGGATCGGTGAGATCACCGGGACGATGCCGGAGTTCGTCGAGGCTGACATCAGAGATCGGGAGGCGATGCGGGAGGTCGTCGGCAAAGGCCTCGATGCCTGCATGCACTTCGCGGCGCTGAAGTCGGTGGGGGAGTCCGTAGAGAAGCCGCTTCTCTACTACGACAACAATGTCGGCGGCACCATCTCTCTCGTCGAGGCTCTGCTCGAGTTCGATGTGAAATGCCTCGTCTTCAGCTCCTCGGCGACGGTATATGGAGAGCCGACGGTCCTGCCGTTGGTCGAATCGCTGCCGGTGGGGACGGCCGTCAACCCATATGGGTGGACAAAGATCATGATGGAACAGGTGCTGCGGGACCTGCAGTTCGCCAACCCAGACTGGTCGATTTCGCTCCTCCGCTATTTCAACCCGGTCGGTGCACACCCCTCAGGGCTGATTGGAGAGGATCCCGCTGGAGATCCCAGCAACCTGATGCCCTATGTCGCCCGGGTGGCCGCCGGGATCCTGCCCAAAGTGAGGGTCTACGGGGGGGACTATCCAACACCGGACGGGACCGGTGTCCGTGACTTCATCCATGTTGTCGATCTTGCCGAGGGCCACGTTCGTGCGCTGGACCGGCATGGTGCTGAGAGTGGTGTGTTCACATACAACCTCGGCACCGGAGAAGGTCATAGCGTGCTCGAGGTCATCAAGTCCTACGAGCAAGAGTCCGGACGACCAATCCCCTACGAGATCACCGACCGGCGGCCCGGGGACGTCGCCACCAGCTATGCCGATGTGTCGAAGGCGGCCACCGACCTCGGATGGAAGACCACCCGGAACCTGGCCGAGATGTGCTCCGACTCCTGGCGTTGGCAAAACCAGCCCCGCTGACCATCGGTACCCTCGCCCTGTGACCGACATTCTCGAACGAGCACGCGTCTGGGTCGCAGGTGATCCGGATCCGGAAACACGGGCCGTTCTGGAGGCCATGATCGAGTCGGAGGACACGTCTGGCCTCGATCGGGCGATGGGGGGAACCCTCTCTTTCGGCACCGCGGGGATCCGCGGTGAGGTGGGGCCGGGATCCAATCGGATGAATCGTGCTGTGGTGATCCGAACCACCAGGGGCTTGGCCGACTATCTGATATCCGAACATGGTGGCCCGCCCAAGGCAGGGGTGATTCTCGGATTCGACGCCCGACCCTCCAGCCGTCAGTTTGCCGAGGACGCGGCCGGGGTGCTGGCGGGAGCCGGGATCCAGGTCGGATACTTCCCTGAGGTGACGCCCACACCGCTGGTGGCGTACGCGGCCAAGCACTACGAGGCAGCTGCTGCGGTCGTGGTCACCGCCAGTCACAACCCACCCGCCGACAATGGCTACAAGGTCTACGGCGCGAACGCGGCACAGATCATCCCACCGGTTGATATCGATATTGCGGCCGCGATCGACAGGGTCGGGCCGGCGAACGAGGTCCAACGCGTCGAAGCAGCGTTCTCAGGGTCATCAGACCTGGTCACACGGATTCCTGAAGACGTCTATGAGGGTTATCGGGCCGAGGTCAATGCTGCGAGGCCCAACCCTCAGGTCTCAGACTTCAAGATCGTGTACACGCCGTTGCATGGGGTGGGGAGCAGGATCCTGAACCGGCTCTGCGCTCAGGCCAATCACACCGGGATCATCACCGTGCCGGAGCAGGAAGCCCCGGATGGGCGATTCCCCACGGTCAGCTTTCCCAACCCGGAGGAGCCGGGTGCCCTCGATCTAGCGCTTGCCCTGGCGAAGAAAGAGGATGCCGGGTTGCTGATCGCCAATGATCCGGATGCCGACCGTCTGGCGGCGGCGGTGCCTTCGGGAGGCGAGTGGCGGCTGCTCAGTGGTAACGAGTTGGGTGCCCTACTTGGGGACTATGTGCTTCGGTATTGGACCGAGCCGGCAACCCCGATCGTGGTCAACTCGGTGGTGTCATCGCCGATGCTCGGCGAAATAGCGAAACGCCGCAATGCGCGCCACGAAGTGACACTCACCGGCTTCAAGTGGATCATCAACGCTGGTTTGGCCCTCGAGACACGGGGCGAGGGAAGTTTCGCCTTCGGCTACGAGGAAGCTCTGGGCTACTCGGTTGGCAAGACGGTGAGGGACAAGGACGGGATGTCGGCCGCTCTCGTCCTCTGCGACTTGGTTGCCCAGGAGCGAGCACAGGGACGAGACCTGCTCGACCGCCTGTACGACTTGTGGGCCGAAGTCGGCCTCTGGGTCAGCTCCCAATACTCCGTTGGACGCAGCGGGCCCAACGGTCAGCAGGAGATCAGCTCCGCTGTCGAGCAGCTAGCGGCGAACCCGCCAAAAAATGTCGGTGACCACGAAGTCGTAGCGGTGATCGATTATCGACGGGGAGCGGGCGGTCGACCGATCTGGCTGGGGGAGCAGGACCTGATCGAGCTCGAACTGGCGGACGTCGGTCGGGTGTTGGTCAGACCCTCGGGCACCGAACCCAAGATCAAGGTCTACGTCGATTTGCAGGGAGATCCGGGAACCTCCCCGGACGAATCTCATCGGTTCCTGACTGCCACTGCCGCAGAAATGGCCAAGGAAGTGGGGGAGGGGCTGGCCTTCTGATCAGCCGGGGCGCCGGCCCCGCTGCTGTCGATAGAGATAGAGCCAACCCAGCCCATGAATCGCCACCGCAGCAAAGAGCACGATGCTCGCCCCCGGGTACCCGGCGATCAGGGCGGCCAGTCCAGCGAAGAAGGCGGTGCAGACCAGGGCAATCCGCGGACCGTTGAGAGGGCCAAACACGGTCGGAGAGTACTCCTTGCGTTGCTGGTGACTGCGACCACCGTCTCCTGCGTCGGCGTAGGCGTTGAGGAGCCCCCAACTTCTACCTCGCTCATCGCGGTCACCACCACCCAGAGTGACCCCAGTACCACCACCTCGATGGCGACCACGACGAGCACTACGTCGCCGTTTGAGGAACTGTCCGCGGGCGCCCTGATCACCCCGAGTGGAGTGGTCGTGGCCATCATCGACCGTGGAGCCACTGGCTATATCGTGCGCACCCCGTGCGGAAACACGGCCACGATTGGGAACGGCGAGCCGGTCGGCAAGGTCGAAGTGGTCCTCGATCCCGGACATGGCGGGCCTATCGACTCGGGTGCCGTCGGCGCCAACGGCCTACGCGAGGCTGACGTCAACCTGAAGGTCGCCAAGGCCACCGAGCGGCTGCTGAAAGAGCGGGGGATAGATGTGGTCCTGACCAGAACCGCCAACTACGCCGTACGGATACCGGTTAGAGCCCAGCTCGCCGACGACCTGGGAGCCGAGATCCTGGTGTCGATCCACCACAACGCACCCACGCCCGAATCCTCCACAGCTCCCGGCACAGAGATCTTCATCCAGAGCGACTCGGAACACTCGCGCCGGCTGGGCGGCCTGATCTGGGAGCACGTTGTCAGCGAGCTATCCAAGATCCAGGGTGTGCAGTGGCACGCTGCTCCGGATGCAGGAGTCCTCCTGGTGATGAACTCAAGGGGAGAAGACTCATACGGAATGGTGCGTCTTCCCGAGACCCCTTCCGTTCTGGCAGAGCTCGCCTACATGTCCGCTCCCAACGAAGCAGAGATGCTGGCCACTTCCGAATACACCGACCGTGCATCAGAAGCCCTTGCCGACGCAGTCCAGACCTACCTCCAGGGAACCGATCTCGGCTCCGGCTACATCGACGAGCCCAGAGTCTTCAATCCGCAGGCGGGGATCAGCGCAGACAACTGTGAAGACCCGGATCTGGGTTAGGGCAGGTCCCTAATCGAGTGGAATTGGTTCGTTCGATAGTCTCACGAGCTAACTTGACATAACGTAGATTATGGGTCAAGCCCATTTCCCCAATCTCTCCCACAACTCTCACTCCTACCGCACCTCAGAACCACCAAAGGAAGTGGGAATCCAGGCGCCGTGGATAATGTTCTTCACTCCGACCGATCAACTACCAAAGGTTTTCCGATGGCCACAGTGGCACTCAGCAAAGAAACGTTCGATCAGACCATCCAGGACAACGGCACGGTGCTCGTTGACTTCTGGGCCGAATGGTGCGGCCCCTGCCGATCCTTCGCCCCTACTTTCGAGGCGGCATCCGAGAAGAACCCCGACATGGTGTTTGCCAAGGTCGACACCGAGGCCCAGCAGGAGCTGGCACAGGCCTTTGGCATCCGATCCATTCCGACATTGATGGTCTTCCGGGACCAGGTCGTGCTCTACGCGCAGCCTGGAGCTCTTCCCCCCAACATGCTCGAGGATCTCATCTCACAGGTACGGGACGTGGACATGGATGAGGTGCGGGCTCAGATCGAGGCTCATGAGGCCGAGCTGGCCGCCGACCCCGATCACGAGCACAACCATGATCACGACCATGACCACGCTCACTGACGGCGCTCAGACCTGACTTCTCGACTTGCGGTAGACCGAGACGTGTTGTCCTGACCGTTCGTTGAACGGCCTTCGGTCATACCAGCCCCAGCGTTCCTCCAATTCGAGGCCGGCGAGCTGTCCCATGAGATCCATCTCCGAAGGCCACGCGTAACGCACCGTCACCGGGAGAACGACTGTCGACCCGTCCTCGAGCCGACGAACCTGATGCGAGACAACGGTCTGCGCCAGCGGGTCATGGATGGCCAATTCGTAGGCGTGAGCTTCATTGGAGCTGATGCTGGACACCCCCATCCGGGTGCCGAGATGGTCGTACCTACTCAGGTCGGGCAGGAAGGTGTCCAAAACAAAACGCCCTCCAGGCTCCAGGGCCCGGGCCACGTTTCGGAAGCATTCCACCTGACGTGCCTGGTCGAGAAGAGCAAAAAGGGTGTTGAAGGGAAGGTAGACGAGTGGGAACTGCTCCTCGACAGCAACATCCGCGAAATCCCCCATCACCACACGAATCCGGTCGGCACCGGGCTTCGCCCGCAGCAGGGCGACCATCTCATCGGAGATGTCGATGCCTGTAACCGCGACACCCGCCTCGAGGAGCGGCAAGGCCACCCTTCCTGAGCCGACCGCCAACTCGAGGGCACGAGGTGGCGTCCCCGCCAGGGCCCTCAGGAAGGAAATGGTCGCGTGATCGATCTCCTCGTATATCGAGTCATAGAAGGGCGCCCATCGCTGCCCGTAGGTCCCCGTGTCGTAGTCGCTCATGACCCAACTCTGGCACCTCGGAATGGATGGCAGCGAGAATTCCCTACTCTCCCCCGCCATGCCAGCTGATCTATCCGTCATTCAGGCACTGGCGGCCCGGTCGATCAGGTACGAAGAGATGGCCTGTGACCCCGATCTCGCCGACACCGCCCAGTTCTGTGCCGCCTACAACGTGCCCATGGATCAATCGGCCAACACAATCCTCGTCGCCTCCCGGAAGCCGGAAGGCCATGTCGCCGCTTGCCTGGTCCTGGCCACCACCCGACTCGACGTGAACGGGATCGTTCGGCAACGCCTCGGGGTTCGCAAGGCGAGCTTCGCCTCCCCCGAGCAGACCAGGGAATTGACCGGGATGGAGATTGGTGGGGTCACCGTGTTCGGTCTCCCCAGCGAGATTCCAATCTGGATCGACAGTCGGGTGCTGGCTCCCGAATGGGTGATCATCGGGGCGGGGTCACGCACGGCGAAGATCAAACTCGACCCCAGGCAATTTTCCCTCATCGAGGGGGTGTCAATCGTCGAGGACCTCGCCCTCCTCCCCGCTTCTCCCTGAGCTCTGCAATGACTTCCTGATCAGGAAGCCGTACCCGATCACGCCGATTGCGAGAAAGGCGAACCACTGGATGGCATAGGCGAGGTGGGGCCCCTCGTCGTCGAATGTGGGCTCGGCCAGGGGAACGGGTAGATCTGCCCCTCGCTCCCCCATCTCAACCAGGTACACCGGCAACAAAGGGAACGAGACCTGTTCCTGGATCCGATCGATGTCGACCCGACTCATCGTCGTCAGATCGCCGGTCTCGGGGTCGGTCGGCCCCAGTGCCTTCCGCTCCTGAGTCGGGGCCAGCCAGCCCTCGACGGTCACCACACCGGCCGGTGGCGGGGCCTGGGCAACGGGCACCTGATCCATTTCCAACGGCACCCATCCCCGGTTCACCAACACCGCAGTTCCGTCCTCGGCGACGAGGGGTGTGATCACATCGAATCCGGCAACGTCCCGATAGACCTGACTCCGGATCAACACCTCGGATTCGGGCACAAACGTGCCGGTGGCCACGGCCCGGTAGTGATCGAGGGAGTCCAGGTCGTCGCCCGCTGCCGACACCAGCACGAAAGCGTCGACCGGGTCGGCCTCGAACCTCGCCTCCCCGACGGCGTTCATCAGCCTCCGATCATCCAGACGACGGAGTTGCCACATGCCGAGGCTCACGAACGCCACGGAGACCACCAGCACCACGATGTGGGCGGTAATCCACTTCGGGGTAAGCAGGGCGCGCAAGATTCAGGTGAGGGTATCGCTCAGCCAGGACCTCGAATTCAGCGTCTCGGCCCCGCGATCAGACCTGAACGGGCTCGAGCTCGTCGACGTTCTTGATGGTGACTTGCTCCGCCACCACTTCGATCCGGCTGCGCCGGCCGTCGGGCGCCTCCCAGAATCGGCGCTGCACCGAACCGCAGGCCCAGATCCTTCGACCCGACTCCGGGCTTTCGTCGATTAGCTCCTGTGGCGGGTCCCACATAGACACCGGAATCACATCGACACGGCGCCGCGGCTCTTCGCTGCGCACGGTCACCAGGTAGCGGATCAGCCGGGTCCCCGATTCGAAGACCTTGATCTCCGGTGGGACGGCGAGCCTCCCACAAAGGACGATCAGATTGAGATCCATGACACTCCCCCATTCCATCAGCCGGGGAAGTGCGGACAGTCGTGATCTTGTCGCGGCGGTCCGACAGATTTCTACGGAGTCGTCAGGCGAGCGCCTCGCGGAGCTCGTCGATCCCTTCGAAGTCGAGCTCCTGCTCGTCGAGGGCGGCGACCAGGCGGCGTGCGGCGTCCTTGTCCCCCGCGGCCAGAGCCACCCGGGCGGCGACGTACCAACGGCGGGTCTCCCCCGGCGACGGCGTGGCCACCAGCCGGCCCGGTTTGATGATGGTCCAGGCGTCACGGGCCCGTCCCTCATCGAGAAGAAAGGATGCGTAGACGACCCGCGCCTCGTGAGAGACGGTCGCCGACGGTTCCAGATCCTGGATCCGCTCCCAGGTCTTCACAACATCGGCCTTCTTCCCCAGGGCTCGGAGACAATCCATCTCGACGGGCATATGGATGACATCTCCAGTGATCCGGCGGAAGGTGCGCAACTCGCGGAGCCCCTCTTCCCACTTCCCGGTGCGGTATGCGGCAAGACCGAACAGCTCACGCACGGTTGAGGAGCGTGGTGCGAGCTTCTTTGCCTCCCGGAGATGGGGCAAGGCGGCTGCGTAGCGCTCATCTGCGAAATGGTCGAGCGCCTTGCCGAGTTCGATGAGA
>DATDJH010000077.1:0-10405 GCA_036520635.1 Acidimicrobiia bacterium | reverse complement strand
ACCATCCTCCACCCGTCGACCGGTTGCGAATTCAATTCACTCCATCCTCACCGGTGGAATACCACTGACATCCTTGCCGGTTTGCAACGCTTCGTAGACGCGGTCGGGGAACACCGGCATGTCGATGTTGCGGACCCCGGTTCCCTTGAGGGCGTCGATCACTGCGTTGACGAACGCTGCCGGCCCGCCCACCGCGGCGCACTCCCCAATGCCCTTCGCCCCGATCGGGTGGTGGGGGCACGGGGTCACGACCTCATGAAGCTCGAACCCGGGGGTCTCCCAGGCCGTTGGCAGCAGGTAGTCGGTGAAGTTCGAGCCAATGCAGTTGCCCTCGGCGTCGAAAGTGATGAATTGCATGCTGGCCATGGCGTAGGCCTCGGTGAGACCGCCCATGATCTGGCCCTCGACGATCATCGGGTTGATCCGAACCCCACAGTCATCGACAGCGACCAGCCGAAGCACGTCCCACACCCCGGTCTCGGGATCGACCTCGACGGTCACGATGTAGCAGGCGAACGGCCAGGTCAGGTTGGGAGGGTCGTAGTACGCCGTGTTGTCCAGACCCGGCTCCATGCCGTCTGGCATGTTGGAGTAGGCGGCGACCGCACACTCCTGGATGGTGACGCCACGGTCGGGCTGGCTGCGCACGTAGAAGCGCCCTAGCTCCCACTCGACGTCCTCTTCGGAGATCTCGAGCAGGTGAGCGGCGATCTTGCGGGCCTTGGCCCGGATCTTGCGTGAAACCATTGCCACGGCAGCTCCCGCCACCGGTGTGCTTCGCGAGGCGTAGGTGCCCATCCCGAAGGGGGCGGTGTCAGTGTCGCCCTCTTCGACGGTGATGTCCTCGGCAGGGATTCCGAGCTCGTGGGCGACGATCTGAGCCCAGGTCGTCTCGTGTCCCTGGCCCTGGCTCTTTGCTCCGGTGCGGAGAAGCGCCTTGCCAGTCATGTGGACTTTCAACTCAGCCGAGTCGAACATCTTGATCCCGAGAATGTCGTACTCCCGGCTGTTGCCTGCTCCCAGTGGCTCGGTCATGGTGGAGATGCCGATCCCGAGCAGCCGGCCGCGTTTGGCCGCTTCCTCCTTCTGTTTGAGGAAGTCCTGGTAGCCGATGGCTTCCAACCCGACGTCTAGGCACTTGCCGTACTGGCCTGAGTCGGTGAGAAACCCGTACGGAGTGCGATGCGGGAAGTCGTCGTCGCGGACGAAGTTGATCCGGCGGAACTCCGCCTGGTCCATTCCCAAGTCATCCGCTGCCGCCTGAACCATCCGCTCCTGGAAGAACATGGCCTCGGTAACCCGGAACGAGCACCGGTAGGCAACCCCGCCTGGAGCCTTGTTGGTGTAGACGCCACGGGCCACGAGGTGGGCATTTGGGATGTCGTAACAGGCGAAGGCCGAGTGCATCAGCCCGATCTTGAACTTCGACGGCTGGGCATCGGAGAAGAAAGCGCCATGGTCGGCGGTGGTCTCCATCCGCACCCCGAGGATCCGCCCGTCCTTTCGCAGCGCCAACTCGCCATGGAGGTAGACGTCGCGGGCGAAACCGGTGGAGATCAGATTCCCGGTGCGGTCCTCGATCCACTTCACCGGCCTCTCGAGGAGGATCGAGGCCAGGATCGAGGCCACATATCCGGGATAGACCGGCACCTTGTTGCCGAAACCGCCACCGATGTCCGGGGCGATGATCCTGATCATCTGCTCGGGCAACTCGGCGACCATCGCCACCGCAGCGCGAATGATGTGCGGCGCCTGAGATGTCATGTAGACGGTGAGCTTCGAGGTGGCACGGTTGTAGTCGGCGATCGATCCGCAGCACTCGATCGGCGAGGGATGGGAGCGGGGGTAGTGCAACTCGATCTTGGAGACGAGGTCGGCTTCGGCGAATGCGCGGTCGGTGCCGTTCTTGTCGCCCACCTCCCAGTCATAGATGACGTTGTCGGCCTGGTTCTCCTTGTCGTCTCGGATTAGGGGGGCCCCAGCGGCGAGCGACTGCATTGGATTGACGATTGGGGGGAGCGGCTCGTAGTCGACGACGATCGCCTCGCAGGCATCTTTGGCGATATAGGGGTCGTCGGCGATGACGCAGGCCACCTCCTGTCCCTGGAAGCGGACTTTGTCGGTCGCCAGCACCGCCTGGGTGTCGTAGGAAAGGGTCGGCATCCATGCCAGGTTGCGGGCGGCCATCGTCTCGCCGGTCAGAACCAACCGCACTCCAGGCATGGCCCACGCTTTCGAGGCGTCGATCGACCTGATCCGAGCATGGGCAAGGGGGCTGCGGAGGATCTCCATGTGCAGCATTCCGGGCAACACGATGTCATCGACGTAATTTCCCTTGCCTCGGATGAAGCGGTTGTCCTCGACCCGGCGCCGACTGGCGCCCATCCCGCCGATCTTGACTTCGTCGACCGCCGTCACCTGTTCACCTCCGCTGAAAGCATGTCATTGATCCTGGAGCTTGGTTGCGGCCCACATGACCGCCTTGACGATGTTCTGATATCCGGTGCATCGACAGAGATTGCCGCTCAACGCCCAGCGGATCTCGTCCTCCGTGGGGTTGGGGTTCTCATCGAGCAATGCCTTGGTGGACATCATCATCCCCGGGGTGCAGAAGCCACACTGAAGGCCGTGCTCCTCTTTGAATCCCTCCTGGATGGCGTGGAGCTCGCTCGCACCGGCGAGGCCTTCGACGGTCATCACGTCGTGGCCGTCAGCCTGGACGGCGAACATGGTGCAGCTCTTGACCGGTTTGCCGTCGAATAGAACGGTGCAGGCACCGCAGTTGGTCGTGTCACAGCCGGTATGAGTGCCAGTGAGCTGGAACCCTTGACGCAGCAAATGGGCAAGCAGAAGTCGGTCCTCGACCACCGCCGAGCGGTTCTCGCCATTGACCCGGATGGTGACTTTCCGAACCGGGACATCTTCATCGGATTCGGTGGGAAGGACCTCGTACATGTTGTTCATATCAGGCTGCTTCCTCTTCCGACACAAGAAGTCTGGTGAGGAGCCGGGTGGTGAACACACGCACCACTTGCCGTTTGAATTCGGCACTGCCCCGATGATCGGAGCGGGGTTGGGCCGCCTGGGCAGTGAGCTCGGCCGCCTCCGCGATCAGGTCTGCGCTGAGTGAACCGCCGACCAGCAATTGGGCGGCTTCGTCGGCCGAGATGGTCGACCCACCCACGCCGGTGAGAGCGATGCCTGCCCGGGTCACCTTGCTTCCCTCCCGGTCGATTGAGACCGCCACCCCGGCGGTGGCGAAGTCGCCGACCCTGCGCTCGAGTTTGAGGTAGCCGCCGCTGGCGACGCCCTTCGGCGCCGGCACGACGGCTTCGACAACGATCTCGTCGACGGCGAGGACAGTCTGGAATGGGCCTCGGACAAAGTCTCTGACCGGGATTGCCCGCCGTCCGTTCGGGCCCTCGGCGACGACCGACCCATCGAGGGAGGTCATCACCGACGCCCAATCGCCTTGAGGGTCAGCGTGACACAGCGATCCAACGAGGGTGCCCCTAACCCTGACGATCGGGTCGGCGACAAGGGGAGCGGCCGCCGCCATCGTCGGCTGGTGGGAGGCCAGCAGCGAGGACCGCTCGAGGTCGGCATGTCTGCACAGTGCCCCGATGTGGATGCTCCCATCGGCATCCAGATTGTGATAGCCAAGCCCAGGAAGGCCGTTGATGTCGACGAGCATCTCCGGGGAGGCAAATCGCAGCTTGATCATCGGGACCAGGCTCTGGCCACCGGCGAGGATCTTGGCGCTTCCGCCTCCGTCGGAGAGGAGGGAAGAAGCCTCCTCTATCGAGCGTGGGGCCTCGTAACGAAATCGAGAGGGATAGATGGCTTGCCTCCTTGGTCCTGTTCAGGTCCGCGGGCCGGAATCCGGATCGTGGTCGCGGTGAGAAGGAAAAGACTGTGGGTCGGGCACGGCAACCGGGAGAGACTCGGCAGCGGGGTCCGGTCTCGGCTGCTGGTGGGGCGGCCACGGTCCCTGCACGGGCTGGCCGGCCGTCTTGAGGTAGTCGACTATCTCAGGCCAGGCCCAGATAGTCGGGCTCTTGCCGGTCTTCGGGGCGTTTTCGATCAGCTCATACAACCGTGGGTTACCGCGACTGTGGCCAGACGTCTCAACTGCCAAAGCAAACCTCCAGTCCTCGGGGCCGATCGGTATGACCGGAGGCCCTGTTGCTCGGTGGAATTTCAACCTCTTTCGTACAAGCGGTCGGCGCGAAACGTGTGCCCGTCGCCGATTCAGCATACGCAGTAGTTCTGGCTCGTGGTGTCAAAACTGTTCACTATCACTGGACAGTCCATCGCCTGCTCCAGACTGGCTTCGGGCAAGGTAGGCACGCTTTCGGGCCTCCCTCACTTCAACCGCACTGGTCACCAAGGCCTTGGAGTCGATGTCGGCGACTCCGTCCTCGAAGCGCCACTCCACTGGCCCGGGTCCTGGCGCGTAGCTGGTGCCGGAGTCGTCACGGGTCAGGTAGTTGCGGTCGACCAGCTCGCGGCGAAGGGTCACCGGGTCCAAGCCGAGGGACGGGCAGATCTCCGTAACCCACCCCTCCAGGCCCTCGTTGATCTCTGCCTCGGTGTAGAGCGAGCCCGGTGCCATCCATAGTGTTGCGCTGGCCATGATCACGGCGACGTCACGTTGTCGTCGGGGCAGTCCAGGGCCACCTCCTCCGGTGCAAATCGCCAGCAGTCGGGTCTCGAATTCCTCGGCCGTGATCGGAGGCTCAGCCACGGCGTTCCAGGAGCTGCACCTCGTTGCCATCCGGGTCGCGGTAGGTGATGAATCTGGCGGCGCCGGTGTCGGTCACCTCGGCATCCGCCGGGTCGATGCCCAGGGCGGCCAGTCGTTGCATTTCAGCGTCGAGGTCGGAAACGCCGAACGCGACTGCAGCCGTCGGCTCACCACGTTGGCGTTCCCCCTGATGAAGCCCGAAACGAGCTCCACCTTCGGTCGCCATCGCCTGCCAGGTGCCATGCCGGGGGCCGGGTTCGACCCCTAGGTCCCGGTACCAGGGCACGGATCGGTCGATGTCGCTGACCCAGACAAACACGGTGTCGATATTGAAGGACATGACCCGAGACTATCTCTAGCGGAGTGCTCACAGTGACCCCGACCCCGGTAGCGTGACCGTCGTGTTCGACACACTCACCAGGCGTTTTGACGGAGTCTTCAGCTCGCTGAGGAGCAAGGGGCGGCTCTCGGAGAAGGACATCGATGACGCCCTCCGCGAGGTGCGGCTTGCCCTGCTCGAGGCGGACGTAAACGTCGGTGTCGTCAAAGCCTTTCTCGGTCGGGTGAAAGAGCGCGCCCTCGGCGAAGACGTAGGCCGGTCGCTCACCCCTGGCCAACAGGTGATCAAGATCGTCCACGAAGAGTTGGTGATAACACTCGGCGCCGAATCGACCGGTCTGGTCAAGGCCGCTTCGCCCCTCACCATCCTGATGGTCGGGCTCCAGGGATCTGGCAAGACGACGACCGCGGCCAAGCTTGCCGCCCACCTCCGCTCTCAGGGGAAGAAGCCCTTGCTGGTGGCAGCCGACCTACAGCGCCCGGCCGCGATCGATCAGCTCGAGACTCTCGGGGCCCGCATTCAGGTACCGGTGTTCGCTGACCGCAAGGGAAAGCCGGAGAAGCTGGTCAAAGCAGCCCTCAAGGAGGCGGTGCGCACCGGCCGAGACGTGGTCATCGTCGACACCGCGGGCCGGCTCCAAATCGACCCACAACTCATGAAAGAGTTGGCCGACGTTCGCAAAGCGGCCGAGCCCGACGAGGTCCTTCTCGTCGTCGACGCGATGACCGGCCAGGACGCGGTCAACGTCGCGAATGGCTTTCAGCAGCAAATCGGGCTCACCGGCGTCATTCTCTCCAAGCTCGATGGCGACGCCAGGGGTGGGGCGGCGATCTCGGTTCGGGAAGTGACGGGGGCCCCGGTGAAATTCGCCGGAGTTGGGGAGGGCCTGGAAGATCTGGAGCCGTTTTATCCGGACCGGATGGCATCGCGGATCCTGGGGATGGGCGACATGTTGACCCTGATCGAGAAGGCGGAATCGACATTCGACCAGGCGGAAGCCGAGAAGACGGCGAAGAAGTTGGAGAAGGGCCAGTTCACCCTCGAGGACTTCCTGGCCCAGTTTCAGCAGATGAAGCGGATGGGGCCTCTGAAAGACATCCTTGCTATGCTTCCCGGCTCCGGATCGCTCCTTCGCGACATCGATGTCGATGACCGTGATCTGAGAAGGGTCGAGGCAATCATCCAGTCAATGACCCCTGAGGAGCGCCGGAACCCGAAAGTCATCGGCGGGAGCCGCAAGCGGAGAATCGCGTCCGGTTCGGGCAGCAGGCCCCAGGATGTGAATCGCCTCCTAAAGCAATTCGCCGATGCACAAAAGATGATGAAGACGCTGGCCGGAGGTAAGGGAGCCCCTTCCCTTCAGGGACTCTTGTCGGCGCAGCGAACCAAGAGGTGAGTCGATGGCCGTGAAGATGAGACTGATCCGGATGGGCAAAAAGAAGTCGCCCGTCTACCGGGTCGTGGTCGTGGACGGGCGTTCCCCCCGTGACGGCCGGTACATAGAGCAAATTGGGCGTTATGACCCGCGCCAGGAGCCGTCGTTGGTCGAGATCGACAACGACAAGGCGACCGAGTGGCTGGCCAAGGGAGCTCAGCCCACGGAGGCAGTTGAGAAGCTGCTCAATATCTCTGGCGCCTTGACCACCAAGAAGGTGAAGCAAGGCCAGATACACGTGGTGCCTGCTGCGGCACAGAGCCAGGAGGAGGAGCCCGAGTCGGCTCGGGTGGCGCCGACCCACGAAGAGGCCGCTGCGGCGAAGTCAGCCGCGGTTGAGGAGCCGGCACCGATCGTGGAAGAAGTCGCCGCCCCCGAAGCTGAGGCCGCCGACGAGGTCGAGGCCGCCGCCATCTCCTCCGAGGAGGAATGACTGTGGCCAAGGGTGAAATCGTCGAAAGAGTCGTCACCTACGTGGTGAAGAGCATTGTTGAAGAGCCGGACGAAGTCACGGTCACCATGGTGGAGCAGGGGCCTGACGAGCTGATCGCCGAAGTGAGAACGGCCAAAGCGGACATGGGCCGGGTCATAGGGCGAAGGGGTCGGGTCGCGAAGGCGATCCGCGCCGCAGCCGGGGCCGCCGCCGACGAAGAGGGGATCACGGCTGACGTCGAGTTCGTCGACTGAAGGCCCGGGGCACCGCGTTGGGAGACTCGGCCGTCCCCACGGCCTCGCCGGCTTCCTCGGCCTGTACATAGAGCCGGAAGACGTCGTCCATTTCGAGGTAGGCGCAACGGTTTGGATCAAGGACCGCCCACACATCGTGAAGGCGGTTCGTCGCGTTGACAGAGGCTTTCAGGTCGCCTTCGAAGGGATCGATGATCGCGAGGCGGCCGAGGTAATCAGGGGAGCCGAGGTCACGGTCGAGGGTCGACGGGAGTTGGAAGAAGGCGAGTTCTGGCCCGAGGACTTAGTTGGGCTCGAGGCTCGTTCCGTCGAAGGGGATCGGCTCGGGGTTGTGGTCGGCGTGGTTGCCGGTCTCGCCCAGGATCGTCTCGTAGTGGATGGCGAGGGGTCGACGTTCGAAGTGCCTTTCGTGGACGACCTGGTTCCTGTGGTCGACGTGGCACAGGGATTTGTCGAGATCGTGGTCCTGCCCGGTCTCACCGAGCCGTGATTTCGACGATCGCGCCGGAAATCGAAGGGTCGTCGGGACCCTCCTCACCAACGTATACCAAGTACGTGCCCGGCAGGACTTCGATCGTCGTCTGGAATTCGCCCCAGGTCTCGGCCCAATCCGCTGCTTGAGTGCTGTTGCCCCCGCCGGTGCCCACTCCGGCGGGGTTCGCGATCACAACCACAGTGCCTTCGAAGGTCCGCGCGTAACCGCTGACCTCGAAATTGGTGCCTGTCTCCGCACCGGGTGAAGGCTCGACCACCACCACTTGATCAGCGATTGTCACCGCACCGGTGAGGGGCTGGATTCCCATCTGCAGTTCGACGGTGAGACCCGACGGAGAGTTTCTCACCTCGGCGCGGGCCTGACTTGGCCCGGCGAGATGGAGGTCGACGAACAACCCCCCATCGAGTGACCGCACCACATAGAGCCGATCTACCAGTGGTGTCTCCACCAACTGGTCGGTGAGGACGGTTCGGTCCAGGTCGAGGTGGATGCGGAGTATCTGCCCTGAGTCGAGGAACTCGACTGCCACCGAGGGCGGGGTGGTGGCCGGGGCACCTTCGTTGGTCTCGAAATCGAGGCGGAAACGCTCGCAGCCACCGGTGACGTCCCAGGAGATGAGGCCGAGGATGCTGGCGTCGGTGGAAGGCTGGTCGATCCGGACGACCTGGCCGCTCTCGAGGAAGTCCGAAGCATCGGCGCAGCCCAGAACCGGCTCGGTGATCGCTACCGTCGTCGGAGCACCGACAGTCGTAGTCGTGGTGGCGGGAGCCGCGATCGACGTGGTGGTGGCAGCTGTGGTGGGTAGGCATGCAGCAAGCAATAACAAACCTGCCAGCGCCGGAGACCGCATATCCGTCAGGGTACGTCCGGCGGTACATTGAAACGTGTGATCAACGAAGCAGTGATTGTTGCCACGGCTCGTAGCCCGATCGGTCGCGCCTACAAGGGCTCCCTCATCGAGGTCAGGGCCGACGACCTGGCGGGTTTCGCCATCAACGCCTTGATGGACAAGGTGCCGCAGGTCGACCGTGCCTCTGTGTTTGACGTCATGCTGGGGTGTGGCCTGACCCACCACGAGCAGGGATACAACCTCGCCCGACCCGCCTCCTTGCTGGCCGGAATGCCTGAATCAGTCCCTGCCACCACTGTCAACCGCTTCTGCGCCTCCTCTTTGGAGACGATCCGGATGGCCTTTCACGCCATCCGGTCAGGGGAGGGTGACACCTATGTCGCCGCGGGATCCGAGTCAACAAGTCGGGCGTACGGAAAGGCCTTCGACAGCGAGGACCTGAATCCCCGATTCACCGACCCTGATCGGCCCGACTTCATCGACCAGGTTTACATCCCGATGGGCAACACCGCCGAGAACGTCGCCGAGCGCTACGGGATCACCCGAGAGCGGATGGACGAGTTCGCCAAGCGATCCCAGGACCTGGCTGTGGAGTCTCAAAAGAACGGCTTCTTCGACTGGGAGATCAGCCCAATCGACCTCCCGGACGGCCGGACCATCTCGGCGGACGACGGCCCCCGGCCGAACACCACGATCGAGAAACTGGCCGAGTTGGCCCCGGTGTTCAAGCAGGGCGGAACGGTCACCGCCGGCAACTCTTGCCCTCTCAATGACGGTTCTGCAGCCGTCCTGGTGATGTCGGCCGATCGGGCCGGCCAACTGGGTCTGGACCCGCTGGCTCGGATCGTTGCCTCTTCGGTGGTCGGGCTCGAGCCCGAGTTCATGGGCATGGGCCCGGTCGGTGCGGTGCGCTCGGTCCTCGCCCAGGCCGGGATGAGCCTGGCCGACATCGATGTGATCGAGATCAACGAGGCGTTCGCCGCCCAGGTGTTGGCCTGTGCCGATGAGCTGGGCATCGACATGGAGAAGCTCAATCCCCACGGCGGCTCGATCGCCCTCGGGCACCCGTTTGGGATGACCGGGGCCAGGATCATGGGCACCCTCATCAATGGGTTGCGAAACCGCGACGAGGCCATCGGTCTGGAGACAATGTGCGTTGGCGGTGGGCAGGGGATGGCGATGATCGTGGAGCGGCTCAGCTAGACCCCGCCCTACCCTTCCCGCATCGTGCGGATCAACGTCGTGACAATCTTCCCCGACTACTTCGATAGCCCGTTACGGGTGAGCCTGGTGGCCAGGGCCATCGAGGCGGGAGCCCTCGAAGTTGAACTGATCGACTTGCGGGAGCACGGTATTGGCAAGCACCGCCAGTTGGATGACGCCCCATTCGGAGGCGGAGCGGGAATGGTGATGATGATCGAGCCGCTCGCAGCCGCCCTCGAGCCACTGTCTGGTTCGCATCGTGTGCTCTTCACTCCGGTCGGTCATCCAATTACCCAGGCCACCCTCGACGACTGGGCCGGCCGCGACGAGGTCACGTTCGTTTGCGGCCGTTATGAAGGCGTGGACCAGAGGGTGGCCGACAACCTGATCGACGAGGAGGTCTCGTTGGGAGACTTTGTCCTTGCCGGTGGCGAGGTTGCCGCCGCCGCATCGATCGAGGGAGTCGCTCGACTCCTTCCCGGGGTGGTCGGCAATCCGGATTCGACGGAGACCGAGTCGTTTCGCCACGGTGTGCTCGCGGAGCCGGTCTATACCCGCCCTGCCGAGTTCAACGGATGGCCGGTGCCCGAGATCCTGCTGTCAGGTGACCACGGCAAGGTGGATGAGTGGCGCTCCCATCAGCGTCT
>DATDJH010000076.1:0-2144 GCA_036520635.1 Acidimicrobiia bacterium | reverse complement strand
CCGCTCCCAGGTCGCGGGCGCCATCGGCTGGATGCCCCAGGTCAGGTCAGCTAGATGGAACAGGAGGAAGGCCCCGAAGATGGTGCCGCTCCAGCGCATGGTCCGACTGGCGTAGTTGGCGGCCACGTACTGACGTGGCCCGTGGTAGTCGTCGGGACGAGCCCGTCGGTTCATCAGCGTCAGCGAGTAGGCAGCCTGGATGTGGAGGAGAAAGGCGACGATCAGCCCGGTTCGCAGCAGCCAAAGCACCACGTGCTCCGGGGCGAAGGGGACCAACAGGTTGCGTAGGGCCTCGGCATAGATATCGATGTCGGGGATGCCGTCGACGTCGGGTAGGAAGATCTTCCAGTTGCCAACCATGTGGGCAAGAACGAAGAGGATGATGGCGATACCGGTGATCGCCATGACCCATTTCTTGCCAATGGCTGATCGGTAGAAACCCAAAGGCCAGGGGGGCGACTTCTTCTCGAGCGTGGTGGCCACGGCCGCTCATTATGACAACTCTTCGTCTCAGTCCGTTCGCGGCCGGTTGTGGTCGACGGCTTCTCTCAGCGCGCTCTTGACGGCGCGCGCGGCTAGTCGTAATCTCAAACGTGTAATTACACACTTGTGAGGAGTCCCTGATGAAGAGCAAGCTCATCGAAGCGCTAGCGGTGGGCGAGCTGTCGTGGCAGGACTACGCCAACTGCCGGGGGGCCGATGCAGATCTCTTCTTCCCGGAACGGGGAGCCTCGACACGGAAGGCCAAGGCGATCTGCGCCTCCTGCGAGGTGCGGGTCGAGTGTCTGGACTATGCAGTCGAGATGGGTGAGAAGTTCGGCATTTGGGGTGGTCTCAGCGAGCGAGAGCGGCGACGGGTTCGGCGGGAGCGGGCGGTCCGCGAACGCAAGGTGAGTTAGACCGCTTCTAGAGGTAGAGCCCGGCGGAGTCGTCAGCCGGGCCGGCTTCCCCCGGGGGGAGCAGCGATCGTTTTTGCATCTCGGCCAACTGGGTCTGCGCAGCCATCTGTTGGGACCACAGGGAAGCCTGGATCCCGTGGAACAGCCCTTCCAGCCAGCCGATCAGTTGGGCCTGGGCGATGCGGATCTCGGCCTCGGTGACCGCCTCATCGAGCGGGACCATGACCTCATTGAATTCCTCGAGGAGATCCTGGGATAGCACTTCGCGCAATTCGTCCAAAGAGCGCTCGTGGACCTCGGCCAGTCGCTTGCGCCCGCTCTCGTCGAGCGGGGCCTGACGCACCTCTTCCAGCATTGCCCTGGTCATGGAGGCAATTCGGATGAGCTTTGTGGGCTGGGAGACTGGCGGCTCCTCTTCGACATGAGCAGGTATTGGTTGGACGGCGTCGGGTTTGATTGGCTCTTCCATCGGACGCCAGCCTATTCCCCGGTGTCGATAACCCCGGCGGTCGCCATCTTGCTCATAGGCTGGGGCCTCGATGAGACAGTGGATTCGCGACAACCCGTGGCGGCTGACGGCCATCCTTTTGGGAGTGGCACTTGTCATCACGAGTGTTTTCCTTCTCCTCGATGGCGAACCCGCATCCGTCGCGGACCCAACCGCTAGCACCACCACGACGCCGGAGGCGGGTCCCGGCACCACGGTCACGACTCCCAACGGTGGGTCCACCCTTCCACTCGACCCCAATGCTCCTTCGGAGGGACTCGGCTCCGCCTACGTGTCGATCAAGGTCGACAACTCTCCAGAGGCGCGACCCCAAGTCGGCTTAGCCGGGGTCCCGCTTCTCGTTGAATACCCGGTAGAAGGCGGCATCACCCGATTCACCGCGGTGGTGAACCGGGACGTCACCGGGGAGATGGGCCCGATCCGATCCCTGCGACCGGTCGACGCGGACCTGCTCTCGCAACTGGCGCCCTATGTCGTCGCCACCGGTGGTGAGCCTTTCGTGGTCCAGGACCTGACAGCCACCGGGGTGAATATCGTCGATCCCCAGTTGCTGGAGTTGTTCACTTTGGGGGACCGGGACGACCCTCTGCACAACCTGTTCCTGCTTTTCGACGAGTTGTTCGCCACGGTCGGCGAGTCCCCGCCTCTCGGTGACGGCCTCCCAGCGGGAACCTTTCCCGGTGGAGCGCCGGCAACCGAGATCATCCTTCCCTTCGAATCGACCAGCTACCGATACG
>DATDJH010000075.1:0-3834 GCA_036520635.1 Acidimicrobiia bacterium | reverse complement strand
AAGCCCGGGTAGTTCTCGACGTCGGTGGTGATCATCAATTGACCACCCGCGGCCGACCCTTCGAACACCAGAGGGCCGAGGTCGGCGCGGGATGCGTAAAGGGCCGCGGTCAAACCTGCCGGACCGGATCCGATGATGATCAGTTTCTCGTGACTCATAGTTCTTTCAGGTTCGCTTGATCCAGAGATAGGTGCCAACGCCTATCAGCAGGACACCGATCAGTGCCAGCGCCCCTGCAGTCGTCAATGGGATCTCGAGCGCCCCGAAGATGGCGAACAGCAGGAACAGCACCGCGGTGAACGCAAGGGTGACGGCCAGGATTCCCAAGCCGGTGAGGCGGATCCCTTTTGCCACCCGATCGACGGTGACCGATCTGATCCTGGTCGCGATCTGCTCCAGGAGCTCGGCGAATTTTGCTGCGTAGTCCTCCATTAGGAGGCGAGGTTAGTTAGTGACTGCCGAGAATCACTCCTCGACGTGGACAACCTCACAGTTATCGGCGTCGACGAAGGTAACCGGGGTTTCCGAGTCGAGGTCCACTCCGGCGGGCACCGCAACCAAATAGGTGCGCTCCAGCTCGACGGTCCCTTCGAACTCGTAGTTCTCGAGACCGGCGGCACCCAGGCATTCGGCCCTCTCGATGGCAAGAGCCCGATCGGTGGCGGGTAATTGCCCCTGACGGGTGTCGTCAGCCACGGTCTTGAAATCGGTTGCCGCACTCTCCAAGGTGGTGACGGACGGGGGAGTGCTGACGGTGGTGTCAGTGGCCCCAGCGGTGGTGGTTGGCTCCGCTCCAGGACTCTCATCCGACTGAGGGGAGTAGAGCGGCGTGACGGACTCCGCGGAAGCTCCGCCATCGAGTCCCGAGGAGACCTCAGAGAACGATTCAGCGGAGTCGCCTCCACCGAATACTCCTTGTCCGAGAACGGCCACCAGCCCAACCATCACGAAAAGGCCCGCAGCGGCATACGACAGCCGGTACCACCAGGGAATGGCCCGCGTCTTGGTTGCGGCTTCACTGCGCAGCTCGGTCCACAGGTCCCGGTGCAGGCCTGCCTTCTCCAGTTCGGTCAGTCGGGCCGGCTCCAACCCCGAGAGTGCCCCGAGAACCGAAACCTGGGTGTCGTACTCATGACGGCATTCCTCGCAGCTGTCCACCAGAGCGCGCGCCTCAGCCTGCTCTTCGAGGGAGCCGTCGGCCAGGGAGGCGATCAGGTCGAGATCGTGGTCATGCATCCGTAACTCTTTGATGGTCTCATGCCGTCGTTTGGTTCCCCAGCAGTTCTGCCAGCAGCCGCCGTCCGCGGAAGACCCGCGATTTCACCGTCCCCACCGGAATACCAAGAACCGTGGCTATGTCCGGAAGGGACATCCCCTCGAGGTCCGACAGCACCACCGCAGCCCTGAAATCTGGCGGCAACGAAGCAAGCGCCAGTTCGATCTCGGGTCGCAAACTCGCCGAGTTGATCGCGTCTTCGGCCGACGCATCGGGTGGCTCGAGATGGTCGGGCAGGGTCTCCGTCGGCCGTCGCCCGGTTCTCCGGATCTGGTCGTAACAGGTGTTCACGGCGATCCGGTAGATCCAGGTCCCCAACGCCGAATCCCCCTTGAACTGGGCCGCTTTCCTGAAGACGGTGAGGAATGTGTCCTGGGTGGCGTCGAGGGCGTTTTCCCGGTCTCCAAGGATCCGGAGGCAAACGGAGAACACCCTGTCCTCCTGGGCTCGCATGATCGAGTCGAAGGCTTCCCGGTCGCCTGAGATGACACGTGCCAGCAGGTCGGTCTCGGTCCCTGGCGATGTCACCCGAGGAAGCGTACTTCTGCCATTGACGAGTAATAGGTGCCTTCGGATTGCTGTGGCAGGTCCACCATCCAGACCAGCCAGTAACCGTTGGACCGTGCCGGCAGGTCCACCGAAGTGGTCCCCGGTGGCGATTTTGCTCCGGCGATCCGCTCCCATTCGGACAGATCGACGTCGGCCTCGGGCGACCAGTAGATCTCGAAGACAGTCTCGGGGCTGAGCTCGATCAGCTCGAGGCGACGCGGCTCGCCATCGATGGCGAAGCGGAGCCCCACACCGGGCTTGAGAAGGGGCAGCGGGTCCTGGTAGCGCTCGGTTCGCCAGGAAGTCGAAGTGGCGCCATCGAACAGATTGGGGATCAGGGTGTCGCTCTCACCGCCCTCACCAAACGGGTCGAAGGAGGTCGCTTCGATGACTTCGACAGGAGCGGCGGGGGGCAGTGTCGTCGTCGGGGGGTGGGTGGTGCTGGCGACCGCGCCAGGCGAGGTCGCGGTTGGCGACACCGGCACAACGGGAGACCCGCCGGTAAAGAGGAGCCCGATTGCGACCAGAGCCACGGCCAGGACCACCAGGATCCCAGCTGCCAGCAGGAGCCGACGGGAGGTCGAGTGGGGCTCGGGGCGTGGCATCCGGGGAGTCGGGGAGGCGAGGAGGGCCTTCTCGAGGTCAGCTGAGCTGAGCCGGCCCGTCTGACCGGACCTGAGAACGGCATCGAGCGTCCGCGGTATCCCGTCGATTCTCTCCGACGGAGGTGGTCCGCCAGGCGACGATCCGGTCAGGGCAGTCTCCAGGGCCGCTGACAGCGAGCGCACGTCACCGTTGGCGTCGGTTCGTGGCTGGCGGCCGAAGGCACCGAGCTTGGCAGCATGGGCGACGGAGTAGTAGATGGCCGACAGATCCAGGCCGCCGTGGACTCCGCCCACCTGATGCAAGGCTGCCAGCGCACCGGCCAAGCCTGCGGCGTTTGGAAGGAACTCCTCGAACTCGAAGGTCTGGGCTGCGTCAACGCGATCCTGTGCAGTTGCCCCTCCGGTCCACTCCGAAACCGAGTAGGCACCGCCGGCCACCACCTCCACCGCGAACACCCGGGCAAGATGGGGGTGGGTGGTCTTGGCAGCGTCGCTGACGCTGGCCACGAACTGGCTGCGCCGCTCAGTGGTGCTTTCCGGCCCCAGTGATCTGACGAGCACAGGGCGCTCCAACGAGGTGTCGGTGGCCAGCCATTCCTCGAGATCGCCATCCCGCCCGAGACGCATCTCGAGGCGGTAGCGGTCTGGTATTGCGGCCGGCATCTACTCAGTCCAGCATCGGTAGGAGGTCAATGGCCGAATCTGAGGACCTGGAGGGCGGTTCCGGTATTTGCGAACCCTTCACGGGAGTACATGTCAGTTGCTCTCATATTCTCGGGCCGCACGTTCAGCACCATCGTCCTGGCCCCTTTGCCCTGAGCCCACAACATCGACGCCCGGAGCAATGCGGTGCCAAGACCGCGCCCCGCCCGCTCGGGGAGCACCGCCACCCGCTGCAGAAAGGAGGACGTCAGCTGACTTCCGACGATCGCGTAACCGACGACGCCATTCTCCTCCTCGATCTGGAGCACGGCGGACCGTGGCGTCGCCCGAACGGCTTCACTCAGGCCGGCAGTGCTCATCCTCCAGAACTCGGTGAACGCGGCCCGATCGACTCTGGCAAGAGACGACCAATCGGGCTGGTCGGTGGTCTGCACCGGGTAGGTCGGTTCGGTTAAGTTCCCCGTCAGGTAACGCTCCATCACGGAGAGCGAGGTGTGCTCCTTGTATCCGGCACGGGCCCAGATGCGGGTCGCTATCGGGTAAAGAGCCGGTGAGAAGATGTCACGGATGTCCAGCGATTCCAGACTTCGGGAGGCTTCAGCGAGAAATTCGTGCGATCCACGGATCAGTCTCATCGCTGCGTCGGGGCCGTCGTCGTTCCACGGTCGCGCGCTGGCCCGGGCCCATCCCCGTCGAACGGTCACAGGATCAGGCCAGGAGCCATCCACATGGAGGCGGTTT
>DATDJH010000074.1:0-2153 GCA_036520635.1 Acidimicrobiia bacterium | reverse complement strand
CCCGAATAACTCATGCCAGACAAGGTCGGCAAGCCCGGACGCCAGGAACAGTCCGGCGCCGACGAGGGAAAGTCCGTAACCCGGTGGGAGGGACCTCGACCATGGAGCCCCGTTGCGTCGCCCCCGCAGGGCGAGACCGAACAGAACGCCGCCAAAAAGCCCGGCCGCTGCATACAACAAACCGTGCCAGGGAGTGAAGAAAGTGTCGTCGACCCTCCCATGAGAATGGGCCCAGAGATCGATGAAGAACCCCCCGACGAGGAGCACCGAGAGGACTCCCATCGCAACATCGAGCCGGCTCGGATTCGGCTCGGGGGCAACCGCGACCTCGGTCGCCTCGGCCTCATTGGGGGGCACCGCAGGAGTCTATGGAATCTGACAGGTCCGAGCCGGACAAGCGGGTCGGTCCGAACCCGTTCCAACAGAATCCCACATGCCGTACGCTTTCACCGAGTGACAAGAAGGACGCCATGGTGAATGAGGATCTACCCCCAATCCTCGATGCGGCCCAGGTGGCGGAGTTGCTGGGGATGAACGTCCAGATGGTTAGGCGCTACGCCCGCGAGGGCCGCCTCCCTGCCTACAAGCTCCCCGGTGGTCGCACCTTCAAGTTCTTCAGGGACGAGATCTTCGAGTGGGTTCGCTCCCATCCGGTCATCGCCGAATCGGAACCAGTTCTTTAAGCAGTGGCTTCAGCCCTTTTTTTCACCTGGTTCTTCGCCGCCACTTTGTGGACGGTCAATGCTTTGCGGCGCCCGGTTCCGCCCGGGCGCCGGTTCCCGCCGATGTGGCTCGCAGGGATGGTCGTCTCCGAGTTGGCGCCCTGGCTTCTGCTGGTGCGGGCCCTCATTGCGTGGGGGTTCATGGTCCTTGGCGGGCTGGATATCACGATCGGACGGCTCGGGCTGGGTCTGTTTGTCGTTTCCGAGATCGGCCTCCTCCCGCTGATGGCGAGGACACTGCGCTCGTCTAGCGAAGCGGGGGGAGCAGCTTCACCGATCGGGCTGTTTCGAATCGGCTCCCGGCTGCCAAGCGGAGTAGTCAAGACAGCCGACCTTCCATACGCCGCAGAGCTGACCCTGGACGTCTACCGCAGGCCCGACACCATCGATGCCCCCACATTGATCTATGCACATCCCGGGTCCTGGATGCGAGGCGGTCCCGGAAGGCAGGCGCAGCCCCTGATCCACGAACTGGCCGCCGCGGGTTGGGTAGTCCTCGACATTCACTACCCGCTCTCGCCCGACGCAACGTTCCCCGAGCACCTGATCGGTGTGAAGAGGGCCATTGCCTGGGCCAGGACCGAGGGTGTCGCTCTGGGGGTGGATCCGGGCCGGGTGGCAATCGCCGGCGGGTCCTCGGGGGCGCATCTCGCCGCGCTCGCCGCTCTCACGTGGGACTACCCCGACCTGCAACCTGGCTTCGAGGAGGCGGACACCTCGGTGATCGCATGTGTCCCTCATTACGGGATCTACGACTTGTTGGTCAGGAATGCCACTCGCTACGACTGGCCGTTCGTCTCCCGCTATGTGCTCAAGGCCCGACCCGAGGAAGCCCCGGAGTTGTACCGCCTGGGCTCGCCGATCGATCTGGTCCGGCTCGACGCCCCGCCCTTCCTCTTGGTCCATGGAGACTTCGACTCGATCGTCCTCGTCGAGGAGTCCCGCCATTTCGCTGATGCGTTGGAATCAGTAGGGGCGGATGTGCGGCTGCTCGAAGTCCACGGAGCTCAACACGGTTTCGACGCCTTCGCCAGCCTTCGCACCCGGTCGGTCGATCACGCGGTAGCGGCTTTCCTGATTGAGGTAGCCGGGAGCTAGGAATCGAACTTCAGCGCTTGGTCGACGTAGTAGATGAGGACGTCCTCCGCGACGTCGTCGACCGATCGGAGCTTGATGTGCTTGGAGACATGCCCAACGCCTTGGAGGAGGTGGTACCGGTCCTCGAAGGAGGCGCCACGGGAGAAGGCGAATGTGATGTCCTTCTTGGTAGGGCTGATCACCGCGAGGCCTTTGTTCCTTGTGTAGTTGGGAATGCCGTATCTGATTTCCTCGCGGGCATCCGGGACGTGTTCCCGCATCAACTTGCGAAGCATCTCGACGACCGGCCGAAATTGCGGCAGGACTTTGGTGTTGACGAACTCGTCGACGGTC
>DATDJH010000073.1:0-2236 GCA_036520635.1 Acidimicrobiia bacterium | reverse complement strand
GAACCCGTCGAAGAAATGCTCGGCGTCGAAGAAGACCTGCTTCCCCTGTCCGCGGAGGAACTCGATCGACTCGCCGACCATGTCCAGGCCCTCCTCCAGAGAGGTGTTGAGAGCACCGGTCACATGACGGTCCCAAGCCTTGCCCACGATGCACACGTAGTCGGTATCAGCCGCGAGCAGCGCCTGAAGTTGGGGGTCCCTCGCCACCTGTTCCCGAGGTCGCCGCGTCGATCCAAAAGCAACCAGGATCGACCGCTCTAGTGAGAGCTCGCTCTTAGCCCTCTGGAAGAACTCGTCGTCCTTTGGATTCGCCCCGGGCCAGCCCCCCTCGATGAAATGGACCCCGAGCTCGTCGAGCAGGTGGACGACCCGCAGCTTCTCGCCCACCGTCGGAGAAAGGCCCTCCGCCTGGGTGCCATCCCGCAGGGTGGTGTCGTAGATCTCGGCTGTCGGATTCATGGTTTCACACCTTGCCAAAGAAAAGACCCCCGCAATCTGCGGAGGTCCGTGGTGGGGCGGCGCCTCATCTGAGGCGCGAACCCCTAGGGAATGATGATGTGCGTTGTTGCCTGGGTTCTTCCTCGCATCGAATAGCCAGTATGGGTTGGGTCGGCGAGATCGTCAAGACGCATTAGGGTCGCCGCCTCTTCACCTCGACTCCATGGACCGTTACGCACCTCTCCCCACCCCGGAACAACTAGAGCGCCTGAGTGACGACATCGGTGCTCCCCTCACCTATGACTATCGAATCCTGGGTGGGCTCGGCGGCACCATGGACGTTCTCAGGTCCGAGGTCAACCGTGTGGTGCTCAAGCGTTACTGGCTCCCGGAGCCCGACGAGGACATCGACCCGGCCGAGTCGGAATACCGCGCTCTGGCCCTCGCCGCCGAGCACGGAATCCCGGCACCTTCCCCGCTCTGGGTCGACAGGGTCGGGCTGTTCCCGGAACGGGCGGTGGTCATCTCATTCCTCGAGGGCAAAGTGATACTCGAGCCGGCCGACCCGATGGACTGGGCCACCCAACTGGCAATGGTGCTGGTGGCGATCCATGAGATGCGCCCATCGCCGACAGATTCGATCTTCCCCACCTTGGGCCACGACGACGGCCACACCTCAGAGAAGGCGGTGCTCGAGCATCCCCTGGGTGCGGACCTGTGGAAGAAGAGATCCGAAGCCATCGCCACCCTGATTCCAGACGAGGTGGTTTACGTCCACCACGATTTCTGGCCGGGCAACACCCTTTGGGTGGATGAGAGTTTGGTGGCGGTCGTCGACTGGGAAGGGGGCTCCATCGCCGATCCGGCGCTCGACGTGGCCAACTGCGCCCTCGACATCAGGCTGCTGGGCAACGACGACGTGGCGGATCACTTCGTCGCCGCATACCGCAACATCTCAGGGCGAGCCCTGAGGAACTTCAGGTATTGGGAGATCAACGCCGTCTGCCGCCCGATGCCGGATGTCGCGATGTGGTTGCCCGGGTGGCATGCCGTGGGACTCGACGTCTCACCGGACCAGGTTCGTCGTCGTCATTGGGATCTCATCGAAGGCGTTCTGGGCCGCGGCTGAGGTCACTACGCGAAAGAGGAGGGACCCTCACCGATCCCTCCTCTTCGTTTGTCTGACTCAGATGCTCAGGCGGGGAAGGCCTCCTCGAAGGCTGCTCGCATCTCGGGTGTGCTCTTGGCGCTGAAGCCGCAGTAGTTGACGTTGCCGTCGTAGGCGGTGATCAGATACTGGGCACCCTCTTCGAACGCGAACCCGTCAATCAGGGCTTCCAGACCCTGCGGTGCGTTGAGGACAACCTGAGCCGCGTCGCCACCCTTGAACCAGGTGTCAACATCAAGGCTGACCACGTTGCCGTCGACCGAGGACACAGTTCCCTCGAAAGCCATTTGGGCCTTTGCCAACTCCTCGACGCTGAACATGATGCACATCGCCATCGGATCGTCTCCGCCGGCGTTCAACTCGAGCGGTGGGCCTGAAGCGATTGGGTCGCTGCCGCCGTCACGAGTGAGCAGGCCTACGGCGCCGATCGCCACGATGACGACAGCGGCTGCCGCCACGGCGACCAGCCACGGTCTCTTGTTTGGGCTGCCCGAGGATTCGGGCTGCTCGGCATTTGGGGTGGTCATGATGTCCTCCAGAAGGTGTTGGGACGATTCGGTCGTCACTGGCTCCGTCGGCACATCGGAAGCCATCGGGTCGAGCCGGCTCAGGCGATTGCGCAATTCGTCG
>DATDJH010000072.1:0-4949 GCA_036520635.1 Acidimicrobiia bacterium | reverse complement strand
CAAGGAACAGACAACCCAGCACCGGCAGGCCGACGTTGACACCTTTTTGAGCGCCGACGATGGCATACCAGGGCAGGGAGAAGGCGGTCATGAATTGAAATATCCCCTCACGAAATAGCTGACCCCCGGCGTATGCCAGCTTGTAGCCGATGAACCCGAAGCTGACAGCGAGGAGTATGTACGCGGGATTGGTCAGCGCCGATGGCACCTCACCGACCAACAGGTCCCGAGTGATGCCACCTCCGAGGCCACCGAGGATCGCCATCAGGATGATGCCGACAACGGTGAATTGCTTGTAGTGGTCGGGCCTCCGCGCCAATAGAGCTCCGTTAAGCGCGTTGGTGCTGGCAGCAATCAGGTCGACCGTGGTGAAGTCGCCCGTCCACACGAAGCCACCAACGCTCACGCTATTGGCAAAGTGGATTCCATCGATCACAGGGGTCACGTCAGTTACATCCTTCCCAGCGTCGGGGCCGTTGTGGCCCGGCCTTGCACCTTCGACCGATCCTACGCGCATGAAGTCGGGTCGTTCACCGCTCGTCAGCCTTGTCGCACCGCGAATGGCGGTGGTGTAGGTTCGCCTCGGGCCTAGAACCTTCAGTGAGAGGGCTCTCATGTTGGGGTCCAGATCCGAAAGGGGCGAAAGTGAGCAAAAGGTTCAAAGGCGTTATCAACATCGACGATCGCGACTCGGTCCCGGACTGGGAGCCTTACGTCCAGCCGGTGGCACCTCCCGGCTCGCCGAGCGTCCTCTACATCGTTCTCGACGATGTCGGCTTCTCGGCAATGGAGCCCTGGGGCGGGCTCATCGAGACACCCAACATCAATCGCCTGGCGGCCAACGGGCTCACGTATACCAATTGGCATACAACTGCCCTGTGCTCGCCAACCCGTTCCTCATTGCTCACAGGTCGCAACCACACCACCAATGGAATGGCGTGCATCGCTGAGGCAACCACTGGCTTCCCGAACGCCAACGGTCATATCCCCTTCGAGTGCGCCACAATCGCCGAGGTCTTGGGGGACCAGGGTTGGAATACCTACATGCTCGGCAAGTGGCACCTGGTGGCCGCCGACGAGATGAACATGGCCTCCACCAAGCGCAATTGGCCGGTGGGACGCGGCTTCGAGCGCTACTACGGGTTCCTTGGCGGCGAGACCAATCAGTGGTTCCCGGATCTGATCTATGACAACCACCCGGTGGAGCAGCCATCCCTCCCCGAGGACGGCTACCACCTCACCGTCGACCTCACTGACAAGGCGCTCGAGTTCATCAAAGACGCCAAGACCATCGCACCGGACAAACCGTTCTTCATGTACTTCTGCCCTGGTGCCACACACGCACCACACCACGCTCCGAAGGAGTGGATCGAGAAGTACAAGGGCAAGTTCGACATGGGCTACGAGGCCTATCGAGAGATCGTGTTCGAGAATCAGAAGAAGATGGGGATCATGCCCCAGGACGCCGTGCTCTCTCCCCTCAATCCCTATGCGGAGGAAACCAGCGTCGACGGAAAGCCATGGAACCCGGTAGATGTCGTCCGTCCCTGGGATTCGCTCTCCGAGGACGAGAAGGCGTTGTTCTGTCGGATGGCGGAGGTATACGCCGGTTTCCTCAGCCACGCCGACCACGAGATTGGTCGGCTGCTCGACTATCTCGAGGACTCAGGTCAGCTGGAGAACACGATCGTGGTATTGGTGTCGGACAACGGCGCCAGCGGCGAGGGTGGGCCCAACGGGTCGGTGAACGAGAACAAGTTCTTCAATGGGATCCCGGACTCGATGGAGGAGAACCTCCAGTATCTGGACCAATTGGGATCGACCGCGACCTACAACCACTACCCGGTGGGATGGGCCTGGGCGTTCAACACCCCGTTCAAAATGTGGAAGAGGTACAACTTCGAAGGCGGAGTCGCCGATCCGCTGGTCATCTCCTGGCCGAAGGGGATCAAGGCGAGTGGTGAGATCCGGGACCAGTTCTGCCATGCCACCGACATCGTCGCCACCATGTACGACTGCCTCGGGGTAGAGCTGCCGGAGGAAGTCAAGGGCTTTCATCAGATCCCACTAGAAGGGGTGAGCATCCGCTCGACCTTCGAGAGCGCCGATACCCCAACGCCGAAGGAGACCGGGTTCTTCTCGATGCTCGGGTCGAGGGCCATCTGGCACAAGGGGTGGAAAGCGGTTTCGGTCCATCCGACCATCTCTGGGTGGGGCCACTTCGATCAAGACCGGTGGGAGCTCTACGACACCGAAAAGGACCGCACCGAGATGAACGACCTGGCCGCGGATAACCCCGTGAAGGTCCAGGAAATGATCAACCTCTGGTTCCACGAGGCCGGTTTGTACAACGGCCTTCCGCTCCTGGACAAAACCGCGGTTGAGGTCCTTGCCGACCCCACCCGGCCTCAGGTTGCGCCCCCCAGAGACAGGTACGTCTACTACCCGGACACGGCCGAGGTCCCAGAGACAGCGGCAGTCAACGTCCGCAATCGCAGCTATTCGATCGCGGTCGAGACCACTGTCGACTCCGAGGACGCCTCGGGAGTGCTCTTCTCACACGGTGCCCGGTTCGGTGGCCACTCGCTGTACATCAAGGACCGCAAGCTCAAGTACGTCTACAACTTCGTCGGCTCAAATGAGCAGATCATCGAGTCGACCAAGGAGATCCCCACGGGGAATGTGATCTTCGGAGCATCATTCGAGAAGGAAGGCGACGCGATGCCGACCACTGGGACGTTGTCCTTGTTCGTCGACGATGAGAAGGTCGGGGAGGGAAAGATCATGACCCAGCCTGGGAACTTCTCACTGGTCGGTGAGGGGCTGAACGTGGGTAAGGATGGTGGCGAGCCGGTGACCTCCGACTACAGCGGGTCGCACCCATACGCGTTCACCGGCGGCACGATAAAAGAAGCGATAGTCGACGTCTCCGGGGATCAGTACATCGACCTGGAGATGGAAGCCCTCGCCATGATGAAGCGGGAGTGACACCTCTCAGACCTTCTCGGGATGGGGAACAGTAAACCTGAGCGATCAAGACTCAGGTTTCTGGAATAGGGCTGGTTACGACGTGGTTGGAAGAGGTTCAACCACCCGTATTTCAAGAAGGAATTTGGCCCCCAATGCCTGAGACTGCCCAACTGACCCTTCCCGTCCTCCCCCTCCACAACGGTGTGGTGTTCCCTCACATGGTGGTCACCATCCGGGTGGAGACCGAAGAGGGCAAGACTGCCCTCGCTGCCGCCTCCAGCAGTGATGGCCGCTTGCTACTGGTCCCCAAACTCGAGGGTCGCTATTCGACCGTGGGCACCATTGCCGAGATCCAATCCGATGAGGACGGATCCGTCGTGGTATCGGGTCTGTCCCGCGCCCGCGTCGGAGCCGGGACGGTCGACGACAGCGGTGCCCTTTGGGTCGAAGCCGAGGCTTATCCCGAAATCGACATGATCGACGATGACCTCGAGGATCTGATCGCCGAGTACCGCGCCGTGGTCAGCGCCGTCCTCGAGAACCGGGGTCTGGCAGGAGTCGCCGAGCGTCTGCTCGCCGTCGACAACCCGTCGCAACTCGCCGACCTCGCTGTCTACTCCCCCGATCTCTCCCTCGAGCAGAAGGTCGAGATCCTCGAGGCGCTCGACATCCGGCGCCGGTTAGGCATGCTCCTGGTTTGGATGCGTGAGCTCCTCGCCGACCTCGAGCTCCGCCGCAAGGTGCGTGAGGACGCGACAGAGCGAATCGAGAAAGGCCAGAAGGACTACATCCTCCGCCAGCAAATGGAGGCGATCCGCAAGGAACTGGGCGAGGACGGCGATGTCACCTCCGAGTACCGGGAGAAGCTCGCAGCTCGTGAGCTCCCCGAGAAGGTCCATGAGTCGATCGAACGCGAAATCGACCGTCTCGACCGAATGAGCGAGCAGTCCCCTGAGCATTCCTGGATCAGGACATGGCTCGACACGATGTTCGACCTCCCCTGGGGGGTGGTCTCCGATGACCGACTCGACCTCGAAGAGGCGTGGACGGTTCTCGACGCCGACCACACGGGCCTGGAAGACGTCAAAGAGCGGATCATCGAGCACCTTGCGGTGCGCAAGCTGCGCGCTGAGCGCGGGCTCTCCGACGACGGCGAGCGGAGCGTCGGCGCCATCCTCCTCCTGGTGGGCCCACCCGGAGTTGGCAAGACCTCGCTTGGCGAGTCAGTAGCCCGCGCTCTCGGGCGAAAGTTCATCCGGGTCGCCCTCGGAGGGGTTCGCGACGAGGCCGAGATCCGGGGCCATCGCCGCACTTATGTCGGCGCCCGCCCCGGGCGGATCGCTCGTGCCCTCACCGAGGCGGGGACCATGAACCCGGTATTTCTCCTCGACGAGATGGACAAGGTGGGCAACGACTGGCGGGGAGACCCATCGTCGGCCCTGCTCGAGGTGCTGGACCCGGCACAGAACCACACGTTCCGGGACAACTACCTGGAGGTGGACCTCGATCTATCCGACGTGCTGTTCATCGCCACCGCAAATGTGATCGAGACCATTCCTGGTCCGCTCCTCGACCGCACCGAGGTGATAACGCTCGACGGCTACACCGATGTGGAGAAGGTGGAGATCGCACGCGATCACCTGCTCCCCCGTCAGCTTCGCGCCGCAGGCCTGGAACCGGAGGAGTTGGAGGTGACCGAGCCTGCCCTCGCCGCCATCGTCGATCGATACACGCGAGAAGCGGGGGTCCGCAACCTCGAGCGCGAACTGGGCAAGCTTTCGCGCAAGGTCGCGACGGAGGTCGCCAAGCGAGCCAAGACCGAATCGGATGCGGTCGTGGTCGATGAGCCACAGGTACGCGAGTACCTGGGCAAGCCAAAGCTGTGGAAGGACGAGGCGTCGGATCGAACCGACATCCCCGGCGTGGCCACCGGTCTGGCGGTCACCGGAGCCGGAGGCGACGTGTTGTTCATCGAAGCC
>DATDJH010000071.1:0-2169 GCA_036520635.1 Acidimicrobiia bacterium | reverse complement strand
GATCTCCTATGCCGGGCCCGAGGCCGATGCCCCACACCAGGGCTCGAGCAGCAGAATCGAGTGCGAGGGTCGAGCCGTGATCCCGGGATTCGTGGACGCCCACACCCACCTGGTGTTTGCGGGCGATCGCTCCGACGAATTCGCACGGCGTCTCATGGGAGTCCCCTATACCGGTGGTGGCATTCTCTCAACGGTCGCTGCGACCAGAGCGGCCTCCGAGGACGACCTGTTCCGGCAGTCCGCCGAGCGCATCCGCCGCATGCTCGCCGCCGGCACCACCACTCTCGAAGTGAAGACCGGATACGGGCTTGATCTGGCAACGGAGAAGAAACTGCTTCGGGTTGCCCATCGCCTCGCAGAGGAATTGCAGGTCACCATCAAGACCACCTTCCTCGGGGCGCACACCTTTCCCGAGGAATTTCTCTCCGATCGGGACAGCTATCTCGATTTGATCGTCGACGAGATGTTGCCGGCCCTCGCCCCCGAAGCAGACTTCTGCGATGTCTTCGTGGAAGAAGGTGCTTTCAGCCTCGATCAGGGCAGACGCATCCTCCAAACGGCGATCGACCTCGGCATGCCGGCTCGGGTCCACGCCGAGCAATTGAGCCACAGCGGAGGCGCCTTGTTGGCCGCCGAGTTGGGGGCCATGTCGGCCGATCATCTCGACTGGGCCACAATCGACGATGCCGACGCCCTGGCCGCGGCTGGCGTCTGCGGTGTCCTCACCCCAGGCGCCTCTTATTCGCTCCGGCACCCACAGGCGCCGGGAAAGATGCTGCTGGACCGGGGGGTGACCATCGCCCTCGCCACCGATTGCAACCCGGGGACCTCCTACTTCGAGTCGATGGGCCTGGTGATCTCATTGGCCTGCGTATTGATGGACCTGACCGTCGAACAGGCCGTCTACGCGGCAACTCGGGGCGGTGCGATCGCGTTGGGCCTCGACGATCACGGGCTCATCAGAACCGGTGCTCCTGGCGACCTGGTGATCCTGGACGCACCATCCGAGACCCATCTCGCCTATCGGCCCGCCACCAACCTGGCGTGGAAGACCATCCAGGGTGGCTCGCTGGTCACAGGCTGACCCCGCTCAGTTTCGACACGCATAGATTCAGGTCCTCGACTTAGGAAGAGGAGCAAGCAATGGATCGAGTCAAGATCGAGTCGTTCCTCGACCGGTTTCTGGAGCTGGCCTCGGGTGCAACCACCATCGGCCTACTGGCGGTGGCGGATCGCAGTGGGCTCTTGGAGTACCTCGGTACCGGGCAGGGCGGCACCTCTGTGGAGATAGCAGTGGCCGCCGGTCTCGAAGAGAGATACGTCCAGGAGATCTTGTCCGGTCTCGCCGCAGCAGGGGTTGTGGATTACGACCCGGAATCGGAGCGCTTCGATCTCGCCCCAGAGCACGCCTTACTCCTCTCCGACGAGGACAGCCCGTACTTCATGGGCGGCTGGTTCGACATGATTCCGGCAGTGATGGGACAGGTCGACGGGATCGCCAACGCCACTATTCACGGCGGCGGTGTGGGATTCGAGCAGTTCGGGCCTGGCCTGATCCGGGGCATCGGACGGGGCAACAGCCCGTCTCAGAAGATCTTTCTCACTAATCGGTGGTTGCCTGCCGTGCCCGGGCTGGCGCCACGCTTGGAATCCGGGATACGGATCGCCGATGTTGGTTGCGGCTCCGGCAGTGCTGTGATCTTGATGGCTCAGGCATATCCCAACTCCGAGGTCGTCGGCTTCGACATCTCAGCCGACTCGGTCGCGGTGGCGTCAGATAGGGCTCGCACCATCCCCAACGCCTCATTCCAGGTGGCAGGAGCCGAAGCCATCCCCACCGAGCCGGGCTTCGACTTCATCACCACCTTCGACGTGATCCACGACCTTGCTGAGCCCATGGCCGGGTTGCGACGGATCCGGGAGTCATTGACCGACGATGGCCTGTATCTGATGATGGAACCCCACGCCAGCTCCAATCTGGAAGAGAATCTGAGCCCGCGCGGGGCATTGCTTTATGGGATTTCGACGATGCACTGCATGACCCAATCATTGGCCAAGGGTGGTGACGGGTTGGGTGCAGCGTGGGGTCGTCAGAAGGCTGAGCGCTATGCCGCCGATGCTGGGTTCAGTCGCTTTCAGACCCTGGAGGACATCAGCAACCGATTCTCC
>DATDJH010000070.1:0-5433 GCA_036520635.1 Acidimicrobiia bacterium | reverse complement strand
GCAGCGGGGCGGGAAGGCGGCCAGCTCTGTCTCCGGGAAGACCACGGCGTTGATAGTCGGCGATTCACCTGGCGCTTCCAAGTCGCGGAAGGCCGAGGAGCTCGGGATCCCGATCCTCGACGGGGACGGGTTCAAGAGGCTGCTGGAGGAGGGCTTGTCGGCTCTGGGCTGATTCATAGCCCTGGGTTGTCAGCAATCCGCTCTGTCGGGGTCTAGCCAGATGTGAGGTCGGCAGCGGCCGCGACCAGCTCTCGAAGCACCGGCAGGTCGAGGTCGTCGGCCTTCTTGACCGTGATCACCGCACTTCCGATCTTGACCTTGCCCAGCCGGTCTTGGTATTTCTTGACCAGATAGCCATCTTCATCCGCGGCGCTGACGTAGATGCTGAGGTGGTCCTTCTGCGAGGCGAGCCCCACGATGAACCAATGAACTGTCTCTTTGCCAGGACGCGAGTAGGCGAGATCGCCGTAGCCGATGATGTTCTGCTCGGTGCCACCCCAGAATTTGCCCTCCCACATCACTCTGGAGTAACCATGCATCACTTCGCTGATCAAGGCGTCGAGTGCTTCGATGTCGGTGCGGACATCCGTCGGCAAGGATCGGATGAAGCTTGTCGGGTCGGTAGCCGTCTTCTCCATGACTTGGCGAAGTAAAGCCGGAGGAACAATGGCATCGCAAGAAGAAGTATTCGACAGTCCCAGCGGGTGGGTGTCGAAACACATCGACGAATACGTAGAGACCGACGGCCAAAAGGGCTATGAATGGCGCAACGGAGCGCCCACGTTGCTGCTCACCACCCGCGGCCGCAAGACCGGAAAGTTGCGTCGTACCGCCTTGATCTTTGGCGTCGACGGTGATCGCTACGTTCTGGTGGCGTCGGTCGGCGGCGCCGCCAAGAATCCCGCCTGGTACCTGAACCTTGTCGCCAATCCCGATGTGGAGCTACAGGTGAAGGCAGAGAAGGTCAAAGGACGCGCCCGAACCGCATCTGCCGAGGAGAAGCCACGGCTCTGGCAGCTCATGGCCGCGATTTGGCCCGACTACGACAGCTACCAGACGAAGACTGAACGTGAGATCCCGGTGGTGATCGTCGAGCGGGTCTGATCCTTCCGGCTCAGTCGTCGAAGAGGTTCCCGGTCAGGTATTTGAGACCGGTGTCGACGGCGACCGTTGCCACGGTGTGTCCCGCCCCCAATTCCTGGGCGATTCCGATTGCACCGAAGACGTTGAGCCCGCTCGAGGTTCCCGTGAGCAGTCCTTCCTCGGCCGCCAGTCTCCTGGCCATCACCCTCGCCTCGGCCTCGTCGATCGTCCTGATCTCGTCATAGAGACCCTGATCGAGGAGGGGTGGCACGAACCCGACTCCGATCCCTTCGACATGGTGCGTGCCCGGCGCGTTTCCCGAGATCACCGCGGTCGACTCCGGCTCGAATAGGACCACTCGGGTCGAAGGACTGGCCTCCTTCAACACGCTGGAGACCCCCATCGAAAAGCCAGCAGTCCCGACCGCGGTGCAGAAGACATCGATCGGCCGGCCGATCTGGCCCAACAACTCTTCGCCAAAATGTCGATGTCCGACAAGTGCGTCACGATTGTGGAACTGATTGGTGAAGTAGGTGCCCGGTTCTGAGGCGTACTCCGTGGCCTTCTCGATCATTCGTGGTATCAGATCCGGCGTGATCATTCCACCTTCGCTGGGGACGATCGTCAGCTCGGCGCCGAACGCTTTCATGGTCCTCAACTTCTCGGGGGCAAAGGCATCCGAGGACACCACTTTGAAGCGGTATCCCTTGACGGCACAAACAAAGGCCAGAGACGACCCGGTGCTTCCCCCCGTGTATTCGACGACTGTCATCCCCGGTTTCAGATCGCCCCGCCTTTCGGCCTCCTCGATGATGGCGAGGGCCATGCGGTCCTTGTAGGACCCGGTCGGGTTGAACCACTCCAGCTTGACGAAGATGTCGGCGGCGCCTTCCGGCACCACTTTGGCCAGCTTCACCACCGGGGTGTTACCCACAAGTTCGGTCATGGATGAACCCAGTCGTGTGATGGTTGGCTCCTCGGTTGGTCAGCGCGCGATTATGCCTGGACGTTCAACCCACGCGAAACGACCAGGAGAAGTCGCCGGGGTCGGGCAATCCATTGACTGTGTCATAGACCACCCGGATCGTGTGCTCCCCAGGGGTCCACTCGTTGATGGTCGGGTTGGAGGCACTCGGGGCCCACCTGTAGACGCCGGTTCCCTCGACAAACGTGGCATCTGTGACCAGCCAGTCGTCGACGAAGATCTGGGCGTCATAGCCAACTTCGAGGTCGATGATCACGGTGGTCTGGGGAGGATTCAGGCTGCCGTCCTCGGGGGAGACCGACTCGACCGGCCCCGGCAACTCTATGGCATCGCCCTCGATGGCGAACGCGATCCCGAACGCGATCGCGGCTACCGCCACCAAGCCCAGACCGAGATAGATGTAGCGGTACGACATGCCACGGGCACCGTAGCCAGGCACCGGTACTCTGCCACCGGGACACGTTGTGAGGTGATCGAGGTTTGTCGGACCAGGAACTGATCAGGTCGGCTTTCGCCGGCGACGTCGATATCGAGGATGCACGTAACGCCGTGGAGCGAGCTCTCGATTCGCTCGACCGAGGCGAGGCCCGGGTCGCGGAGAAGACCGGCGGAGGCTGGGTGGTCAATGAGTGGCTGAAGGAGGCGATTCTCCTCTTTTTCCGTCTGCGGGAGATGGAGACCATCGAGGTCGGAGGCTTCGAATACCACGACAAGATCCCGCTGAAGACAGGTTTGGCGAAGCAGGGCGTCAGGGTGGTACCTCCGGGGACCATCCGCTATGGAGCCTATTGTGAGCCCGGTGTGATCGTCATGCCGGGTTTCGTCAACATCGGCGCCTATGTCGGCGCCGGCACCATGGTCGACACCTGGGCCACGGTCGGCTCTTGCGCCCAGATCGGGAGTGGAGTGCACCTCTCCGGTGGAGTTGGGATCGGGGGAGTCCTCGAACCACCGAGTGCGAGCCCGGTGATCATCGAGGATGGGGCGTTCATCGGCAGCCGCTCGATCGTGGTCGAAGGCGTGCTCGTCGAGGAAGGCTCGGTCCTTGGTGCAAATACGGTGCTCACTGCCTCGACGCCGATCATCGACGTCACCGGGCCCGAGCCGGTCGAACATCGGGGGAGAGTCCCCGCAGGTTCGGTGGTCGGTCCCGGCACCCGCCCCAAGGAGTTTCCCAGTGGAACCTATGACCTGGTCTGCGCCTTGATCATCGGGCGAAGGACCGAGGCCACCGATCGCAAGACCGCGCTCAACGACTACCTGAGGGAACTCGGCGTCCAGCTGTGACCGATCTCGTCGAGACCCTTTCCTGGCTGATCGACATTCCCTCGGTCATCGGGGATGAGGCCCGGATCCGCGATGCGATCGCGGGACGCCTTTCCGGGATGCCCGCGCAAGTCGTCGGCGACTCACTCGTTGTCGGCCAGCCTCGGGAGCAGGCCGTACTTCTCGTCGGGCATCTCGACACCGTGCCCCTACAGGGTCACGTGGGAGCCACCGTCGATGGCGGGCGAGTACACGGGCTCGGGGCCACTGACATGAAGGGTGGTCTCGCCGTGATGATCCATCTCATCGAGTCCCTCGGGCCCGAGCATGTCGCTTGTGTCTTCTATGCCGGTGAGGAAGGCCCGTTGTCGGGGAACCAGATCGGCATCATCCTCGAAGCTGCACCGTGGCTGCTCGGAGCGGCTGCGGCGGTGGTCATGGAGCCCACCGATCGGGGTCTCGAAGCGGGTTGCCAGGGTGTGATCAACGCCGAGGTGGTCTTCGAGGGCGAGGCCGCCCATTCCGCCCGGCCATGGCTGGGGGACAACGCCATCACCAAGGGCGGCGAGTTTCTGACTCGAATGCGGTCATTGGAGCCGGAGCCGCACATCGTCGGCGGTCTCGAGTTCAGAGAAGTGATCTCCGTCACCACAGCCCACGGTGGCGTGGCCAAGAACGTCATCCCTTCACTGTTCACGCTGAACGTCAACTACCGATTCGCACCGGATCGGTCAATGGACGAGGCACTGGCTCATCTTCGTGAGATGTGCACCGATGCGGATCGCTTCTCGGTTGCCGATTCCGCTCCTGCGGGGGCAGTGAGCATCGACCACCCGTTGTTCCGCCGCTTGATCGAAGTATCGGGTTCGCAGGTTGCCGCCAAGCAAGGCTGGACCGATGTCGCCCAACTCTCGGCGGTTGGGATCCCGGCAGTCAACTTCGGCCCCGGCGAGCCGGCACTGGCTCACAAGCCAGGGGAGTCGGTGCGGGTCGACGACCTCACCTGGGCATACGACTCGTTGGCGGCGGTGCTCTCTTCCTAAACTCCGGGCCATGCCGGTCGAAATCGATATCGCCCATGTCGCCCGTTTGGCCCGTCTCGACCTGAGTGACGAGGAGCTCGAGGCGTACAAGAGCCAGCTGAGCGTGATTCTGGATCATGCCGCCCGAGTGCAATCCCTCGACGCCGACCCCAACCCCGAGAACGCTCATCCCCTCGGGCTCACCAACATCTTCCGCGACGATGTGGTGCTTCCCTCGCTGGACCGTGATGAGGTGCTGGCGAGCGCGCCGGAGACTGCCGATGGGTACTTCGTGGTCCCGCCCGCGATGGAGGGAGAGTGACCGTCAACCCGGGTGTGGCCGAGTCGGGTCGCATGCTCCGATCCGGCGAGGCCACCGCGGTCGGGCTGTTGGAGCATGTCCTCGAGCGCGCCGGTAGCTCCGAAGCCCAGCTCCACGCCTTTCTCACCATCGACCGGGAACACGCTTTCGAGGCCGCGGCTCAGGCCGATGCCGACCTGGTCGACGGGATCGACCGTGGCCCTTTGCATGGGATCCCGGTTGCCGTCAAGGACAACATGTGCACCAGAGGCGTCGAGACCACGGCCGCTTCCCAGATCCTCGCCGGGTATCGGCCCCCCTACGACGCCACAGTGGTATCCCGGCTCCGGGACGGAGGAGCCGTCGTCGTGGGCAAGACCAATCTCGACGAGTTCGCGATGGGCTCCTCGACCGAGAACTCGGCATATGGGCCTACCTACAACCCCTGGGACACCAACCGTGTCGCCGGCGGCTCGTCAGGAGGGTCGGCTGCCGCGGTAGCCATCGGCTCTGCGCTGGCCGCGCTCGGGTCGGACACCGGCGGGTCGATTCGCCAGCCAGCCTCCCTGTGTGGGGTGGTGGGGATGAAGCCCACATACGGGACGGTGAGCCGATATGGGCTCATCGCCTTCGCCTCCTCTCTGGACCAGATCGGGCCACTCACCCGAACCGTGGAGGACTCCGCCATCACCCTCGAGGCCATCTGGGGCCACGACCCCATGGACGGCACCTCGTATTCGGGCCCTTACCCCGATCCAAAGGCCGGATTGGGCACC
>DATDJH010000069.1:0-2829 GCA_036520635.1 Acidimicrobiia bacterium | reverse complement strand
CACTGCAACCTGGATCCTGTTCCCCTCGATCGGGCTGTTCCCGCTGCTGATGACGATGTCTGCCCTCATCTTCTTCGAGCCCGACTGGCCGGAGCGTTTTGCACCGTTGCGTGTGGGTGCCAAACCAGAGCGTGAGTTCTCACTCCATCGACCCTGGCTGGGGGTAGCGGCCTTCTACCTGGCGTTGATGGTCATCTTGCCCGTCAGGCACTACGTGATCCCGGGGGACGTGAAATGGACCGGCGAGGGCTATCTGGGGTCCTGGCAGGTGATGCTGTCTGAGAAATCAGGTTCAGCCACTTTCCTGGTCACCGATCCGCAGACAGGCGACACCTGGCGGGTCCCGCCACCTGGCTATCTGACTCCCCGTCAGGAGGTGGTGATGGCCACCGATCCGATGATGATCAAGGAAACGGCCGACCTGATCGCCCGGGACCTGGGTGGCGTCGAGGTAGCTGCGGACGTGGTCCTCTCCTTCAATGGCCGACCGAGCGCCCAGTTCACTGATCCCAACGTCGATCTGACCACGGTTGGCTTCGGCGTTCCAGCAAGGAACTGGCTGGAGCCCGAACCGGGCTATTGATCATTCGGATCACAGAATCGTCACCTGGCTGAAACAAACCAGAAACAAGCACTTGCTCAATATCGCCCCGAGTAATCGAGGAGGTAGCGATGGACCCAGGCTCAATCGCCTGGCTGCTTGTTTCCAGTGCCCTGGTGTTATTCATGACACCCGGGCTGGCCTTGTTCTACGGCGGGATGGTGCGCTCCAAGAACGTGCTTTCCATGTTGATGAGCAACTTCTTCACGATTTCGATCGTGACCGTGATCTGGGTGGTCGTTGGCTACACGATCGCGTTCGGCGCGGACCTGGGAGGTGGATTGCTTGGAGGATTCGACTTCTTCGGGCTCGAAGGTGTGACCGGAGACACTCTCCTGTTTGCAGTGTTCCAGATGATGTTTGCGATCATCACACCTGCTCTCATCTCAGGGGCTGTGGCGGAGCGAATGAAGTTCTCCGCCTGGGTCCTGTTCGTTGGCATGTGGTCGATCTTCGTCTACCCGGTCGTTGCACATTGGGGCTTCGCTGCGGATGGGCTGTTGTTTGCCTGGGGGGCGAGGGACTTCGCCGGTGGCCTCGTGGTCCACGTCAACGCCGGGATAGCCGCCCTGGCCCTCGTATTTGCCCTTGGCCCAAGGAAAGGCTTCAAGGAAGAGGCGATGCGGCCTCACTCCCTTCCTTTGACCCTCCTCGGAACCGGGATTCTCTGGTTCGGATGGTTTGGATTCAATGCGGGCTCGGCTCTGGCGGCCGACGCCAACGCCATAACCGCGTTCACCACGACGCAGATTGCGGCATCCGTTGCGGCGCTGGGCTGGGTGGTCGCGGAATGGTGGAAGACCGGAAAGCCGACGACGCTGGGAGCTGCTTCCGGTGCGGTGGCCGGCCTCGTCGCCATCACACCATGCGCCGGATTCGTGAGCCCATTGGCTTCGATCGCGATCGGCCTCATCGCCGGAGTCGTCTGCTTCTGGGCTGTCAGCTTGAAGTTCCGTTTCAACTATGACGACTCGCTCGACGTCGTGGGAATCCACCTCGTCGGCGGTATCGCCGGCTCGCTCCTGTTGGGGGTATTCGCCTCCACGGCAGTGAATGAAGCGGTGGGGTTGGACGGTCTGGTCTTCGGAGGGACCACGCTGATTCTCAAGCAACTAGGGGCCCTGGCGGTGGTCTTGGTGTACGGATTCGTGGCTTCTTATCTCCTGGCTCGTCTCACCAAGGCGATAACCGGGCTCCGTGCCGACGAGAAGGCGGAGATCGACGGGCTCGACATCTCACTGCACGAAGAGCGCGCCTACGTTCTGAC
Source organism: Acidimicrobiia bacterium (assembly GCA_036520635.1). Taxonomy (GTDB): domain Bacteria; phylum Actinomycetota; class Acidimicrobiia; order Spongiisociales; family ZC4RG35; genus JALYNX01. The sequence goes on along the minus strand of DATDJH010000069.1, from coordinate 961 downwards.
AGACTGAGGAAAGAAACATGAAGCTGATCATCGCCTATATCAAGCCCTTCAAACTCGACGAGGTGAAAGAGTCGCTGCGGTCCATCGGGGTGACCGGGATGTCCGTTGGGGAAGTGCGTGGCTTTGGCCGTCAAGCGGGCCAGACCGAGGTCTACCGAGGTGCGGAATACCAGGTCGACTTCGTACCGAAGATCCGGATCGAGGTGGCCGTCGACGATGGAGCCGCCTCCCGAGTGGTGGAGGCCATCGAATCTGCGGCACGAACCGGGGAAATCGGTGACGGCAAGATTCTTGTTCTGGCAGTTGAGGAAGTAGCCAGGATCCGAACTGGTGAGAGGGGTGCTGACGCTTTGTGACGGCTAGGGATCGTTTGCGGGAGCTGAGGGCGTCGTGGTCTGGCCATCAAGCTCCCGGCGATCCGGCCGACCTGCCCCGGGCTCTCACCGAGGCTGTCGACGCTCTGATCGTCGAAGTCGCCGAAGGTCTGGACGCGTCGGATTGGGCGGTCGTGGCCACTGGGGGCTACGGGCGATCCGAGATGTGCCTCCAGTCCGACATCGACATCATGATTCTCGGGAACCCCGCACCCGGGGTGGTGCGCCAGATGTTCTATCCCCTGTGGGACACCGGGATGAAGGTTGGTCATTCGGTTCGTTCGCTCAAGGAGGCGATCGTTGGGGCCACGGAGAGCATGGAGACCCTCTGCTCTCTGCTCAGTGCGCGGCTGGTTCTCGGTGACCCGCAGCTCCTCGAGAGGCTCGAGAGCCAGATCGCCCAGCTCTTGCGTCGACAAAGAGCCTTTGTCGACATGCTCGGCCTTGAGGAGCTTCGGATTCGGGAACGAGAGCCCTTTTTCCTTCAGGAAATGGATTTGAAGACCGGTCGTAGTGGGTTGCGATCGGTCCACCGACTGGATTGGGTCCGGCGTCGGAACGAGTTGATTGGTGAGTCAGACGGACCT
>DATDJH010000068.1:0-6522 GCA_036520635.1 Acidimicrobiia bacterium | reverse complement strand
GCTGTTGGCGGTCTGAAGACGGTGGTTGCTGAGGGTTCTGGCGGAATCCTGGTCAATGGTTGGGATCCGGGTCGATGGTCGGACGAAGCGTTGCGAGTCTTGGTCGAGCCAGGCCTGCGCTCGACGTTGCAGGCTGCAGGCCCGCGTTGGGCCGAGCGCTTCTCATGGGAGGCAGCGGTCGCCGGGCTCGGCACCATCTACGGATCTCTGTCGTGAGGGAGATCCTCGAGGCCCGAATCAAGTTGTGGCTCGAAGACCCGGAGTCGAGTGTCGAGTACGCCGAGGAGTTGGAGGGGCGCTGGGCGGTTCGGATGCGTCAACAAGTGCGCGACGCGACCACCGTCTGGTTCACACCGCTGGAGCGAAGTCTCGAGTACGAGGCCTATGTGATCCCCGTGCCGGTCGATGCAATCGAGGTGATGCGCCAGGCCCTGGTCCGCAACCAGCGAGGGTGGCGGGCCTTCTTTGCCCTCGACCAAGAGGGTGATCTCTTGCTTCGGGGGCGGGTCGCGGCGGAGGCCGTGACCCTGCTCGAGCTCGATCGGGTACTGGGAGAGATCTACGAGACGGTCGAGCTGTCGTTCCGGGCGATGGTGAGTGTGATCGCGGCGAGTCGCGAAAATTCGGGTTAGAAACTTGTAAACATACCCGTGTTGACAAGCCCTGTGGATAACCCCATTTGCTGTTGAAAACCGTTCGTCAGGTCCGGAGTCGCACCGGAACGACGATATGTTGCGCTCTAGGACGATGGTTGGGGGCCGGCAGAGGGTTGTTGATCCGTCGGGTGCGAATCCGTAGATTCAGCCCTGCGAACGCCCGAGAGGCAGTTCGGAGAAGCGTCCGTTCGGGGAAGTGCGGAGGAGGCTCCGAGAGGTCACTCGGGCGTTTCGTGTGCCCGTCAGTCGTGGCAGAGCTGGCCGAACCGACCGGCCTCGACGCAGGCCTCACCGGGAACCACTGCCTTATCCGGCCCGACGATCATCGTCGTGGTGGTGGTGGTCGGGGGCAAAGTGGTCGTGGTGGAGGTCACCTCGGTCGTTGGCGTCGGCTTGGGCTTGGTGGTCCCCGAGTTCGAGCCCTCGGTGGTGCCCGGGCTGTCGGCGGCGGTGGTCGTGGTGGTGGCGGGCGCCGAGCTCGAGCCCTTCTTCATGAAGATGACGGTGACGTAGAGATAGCCGTCCTTGGTCCCGGTGCCGATCCCTACGTAGTTGTAATCACCGAGGATGTTGGCTCGGTGCCCCGAGGAGTTCATGAACGCCTCGTGGAGGCTGCTCGGGGTCTGGCCCCGGCCGACGTTCTCGCCCATCCTGTCCCATCCGGTGCCACCCGCGGCGCCCAGTTGTGCGCTCGTCGAGTGGTAGATCTTCCCCGCATCCATCATCCCGGCGGTGTGACTCCTCGCGTAGGAGGTGAGGCTGCCCTTGCCGGCCAACGGCGCCAGACCTGCGTTTGCACGCGAAGCGTTGATCTTCGCCAGAAACTCGCCTTCGCTCCCTGAGTCGGCCCCCGCTGCCACGCCAAGGCCGATGGTGGCCAGGGCCGCGACGAGCAATAGTGATAGCCAACGCCTTTTCCCAGTCATTGAGGGGTTATCGGCGACAGGCCCTTTCGCCTTTAACCCCCGAGAATGCCCTGTGGACGATCAGATCCCGAACATCACCTCACGGAGACTGATCACACTGACGGCCAGGGTGTCCGGATCCAGCTTCATCGATCCCAGCCGGAGCCCTTTCATGCCCTCGCCGCGATTGGTCATGACCAGCAGAGTGTCGTCCTCATGGATCAGTATCCCGAGCCCGAGACACCCCCCGCCTTCGTCCTGGACACCGACCAGGACGTGATGGAGCCTCCCCAGGTTGAGACCCATCGGGAGGGTTGGGGCAAACACCGTGGGTCTGACCTTCCACCGATCCAACGGTGGTGCGAGGGCGGCGGCGAAGAGCGCAGTTCTCCGCTGTGCCCGCTCGTCGGGCGACACCGGGTTGAGATTCGGGTCGCTGGGGGCGACGGTCACGTCCAGGCCGAGGAAGCGCCGAAGCATTCCCACGACCGGCTCCATCTCCCCACCCCGCTGCAGGGCGACGACCTTGTCAGGGCGACAGAGCTCGGCCTTGTGGTACTTCAGGGTCTCGCCGGCCACGCCCGAGACGACAGCCGTAGTGTCGAGGATCACCAGATCGGCGAGTCGTTTGGCGGTATCGACCATGGCAGCGGTGGCGACCACCTGCTGCAGCACCAGACGTGCCGGTGTGATCGTGCCTACGAAATGGAGTTGGTCGGGCACAGCGACTTCGTCGATGTCGGCCGGTGTCCGCATGATTTTCAGGCCGACGCAGGCGGGTGGACCCACCGTCGAGTTGCCGACGTCGGCGTCGACGAGAGCCACGGTTCGCCCGGCAGCAACTGCCAGCCGGGCGGCCTGGAGGGCGAGAGTGGTCTTGCCGGTGTCGACCCCCCCGACCAGCATCGCGACATTCGCTCTGGACACCTCTCTGGCCAGGGTTTCGATGCTCGGCTCGACCATGCCGCTATATAAGCCGGTGCCGGTCGTTCCCCACTTGCCGAATGGCTTCCCTCGTTGGTCTAGCGTCACCTGAAATGTCACTGCCCATCAGCTTTCTCTCCGACTTCGGACACAGTGACGAATTTGTCGGCGTCGTCCACGGTGTGCTGGCGAAGCTGGCTCCGGAGTCACGGGTGATCGACGTCACCCACAACACCCGGCGCGGTGACATCCGGGCTGGGGCCCTCCATCTGACGAGGGCGATCCAGTACCTCCCTGAAGGTGTCGCCCTGGTGGTAGTTGATCCGGAGGTCGGCTCTGCTCGGAAGGCGCTCGCGGTGGCGACCGGTTGGGGGTTCTTCGTCGGACCCGACAACGGGGTGCTCTCTCCAGCGGTGGCGATGGTGGGGGGAGCCACCGAAATGGTGTCGATCGAGAATCCGGAAGCGATGATCCCCTCGCCAGGGGCTACGTTCCACGGAAGGGACGTCTTCGCTCCGGCCGCCGCCCTGCTCGCTTCGGGGGAGGCCGATCTCACCGATCTAGGTCCCCGTGTCGCGCCTGACCAAGTGCGGCCTTTGCTGCTTCCGCTACCCAACGTCGAGGGGTCGACCGTATCCGGGGAAGCCTGGTGGGTGGACCATTTCGGCAATGTGCAAACAAACATCGGGCCCGATGACCTGGCGGCAATTGGAGTGACGCCGGGAAGCGTGGTCACTCTCAGCATCGGGGCCACGATCCACTCGATCCCATGGGTGGTGACCTATTCGGATGTCGCGAGTGGCGAGCCCCTGATCCATCTCGACTCCGCCGGTCTCGTCGCGGTTGCCGTTCGGGAAGGTCGGGCGGACGAGCTCCTTGCCCTGGCCGACGGGGTTGCGGTCACGATGGCGGGAAGAGGATCGACCCCAGCTGGATGATCCCGGCCACCGCGATCAGGACGAGCAGGATCACGATGACGACGGCGGTTGCGGGTCGCAAGAGGGCGGAAATCTACCCACAAAATGTCGAGGCCCCCATAAATGGGGGCCCCGACTACATGAAGAAGGGCTCCGTTACCGTGGGGCGGGCTGGGAGGCTATCCGTTCACACCTGGGACGAACGTGCCCTAGGCATGAGGGGAACGGTTCACCCTCCTTCCTGCATGCGCTCCCATTATCGACCACGGAGAGTGATATCTTGAGTCTTTTAGTGGTCAAATTCCTCACCCGACCCGGTTGCCATCTTTGCGATCAAGCGCGGCCGATCGTGACTTCGGTGGCGGCCAGGGCCGGAGTCGAAATCGAAGAGATCGACATCGACTCCCACCCGGATCTGACCAGGGACTTCGGGTTGCGTATCCCCGTGGTGCTCGCCCCCGATGGCAGGGTTCTGGCCGAAGGGGAGATCGAGGCACGTCGATTCCGCAAGGAGCTACGACGCAGGGTTGACTAGCCGGCGACTGTGGTCGTAGTGACGGTCTCGCCCTCGGCCGGGGGAGCGCCTTCCTCGCCCTCAGCGGGGGGCGCTTCGGGCCCGACCCCACAGTCCACCAGAGCGGCCGCGGGATCCTCTCCGCCGAATCGAACCCGTTCAAATATGACCACGGACGCCAATTGCTCGGCGCTGAGTGAGGTGTGACTGGGCATGGTCCCGGCGCCACCTACCGTCTTACTGGTGTCCCCGTAGGTGGTTCGACCGGCCGCCTGGAATCCCTGGGTTCCGAGTCGGACCCACTCAATGTGATCTGTGCACGACCCAAAAGTGGTGAGCACCCCGGTCAGGGCCGGGCCCACACCTCCGCCTCCTCCTGCGCCATGGCAACCCGCGCAGGTTGCGCCCTCTCCGTTGTAGACCCGCTCGCCAACGGCGAGGTAGTCGGTGCCCCCGCCGCCGACGCCCGACCCGGTGAAGTCGGATCCGTCGCAGTTCACGATCTCACCGCTGACAACGTCGGTCTGCAGCTCGGTGGCCTCGCCGCAGGTACCTGTGGCGGCGCCCCCCAGGGCAAATAGGGCAAAGAGGGGGATGATCAGCATCACCGCCGCCAGCCATCCAGGGAAGACGAAGTTGGTCCGCTCCCTGATCCCGGCCGTGGGGACGGTGACCACTTCTGGGAGATTGGCCGCCTCTGCGGCAGAGACCTGGGCCGGCACCGGTGCTCGGGTGGTGACCCCGGGCGCCGAGGAGACAGCCGGGATCTCAATCACGACCGCCGGTGGCTCGTCGTCCTCGGGCGGAGGAAGGTCCTCCTGCGTCTCGGGGGGACCGGCCGGCGCTTCGCCGACCGAGGGGGGCTCGGCAGGCGAGGGTGCGACGCCCTCACCGCCCGCCCACGCCGTCAAGACCTCATCGAACGTCATCCCGGTTGCCTGAGCCCGTGCCGCGGCCGATCGTCGGACCAGGGCCTCAGGCACTCCAAGTGCGGCAGCAGCAGCCGCTACCAGGTCGCTCATTCCTCGGCCTCGTCAGGTGGGGCGGAAGTCTTGGACTCCAGGAGATAGGTCACCAGATCCTCGAGGTCGGAACTGGAAAGCGTCACCCCGGGGTGATCGTCGAGGCCGGTGACGGTGGCCTCGATCTGGGCGCCGGCAAGTCGGTTGCCGACATCGGAGAGGTCGGGTCCGAACCGGCGGGTGCCTAACACCTGATTGGAGTCATTGAGGCTCACTGCACCCAAACCGACGTCGGACACGATCGGCCTCACCATTTGGGTGTGACAGGTCCCACAGCCCAGATTCTGATACAGCTCCTGGCCGTGAATCCCCGCAGCGCTGTAGGGGATGGCACTGGTGCGAGCTCCCGGGTTCTCGGTCGCGGCCGACGGGCCGACCAGGCCCACCAATAGGACGGCCACGAACAAGCCGATGACACCGGCAAGGATGGTCATCGGTCGATCGGGCTCGGACACCAACACCGGTGGCTTCCTGTTGTCCCCCTGGGTAGCGGGGGGAGCGGTCGGCACACTTTGGGCGGGTGGTGGGTTGTCCGCCTGCTCGGCGGAGGGACCGGTCGGCGCCTCACCGACCGAGGGGGGTGCGGCCTCCGCCGAGGCTTCCTCGGCTGCTGACTCCTGAGCCGGGATCGGAGCATCGATCGATCCGCCACCTGCCCACGCCGCCAAGACCTCGTCCACCGTCATTCCGGTTTCCGTGGCTCGAGCCGCGGCCGAGCGCATCACGATTGCCTCAGGGATGCCGAGGGCGGCGGCAGCCGCGGCGCTCAGGTCACTCATCGGGATTGCCACCGACTGTTACCTGCCAGGTCCCCTGGCGACCCTGCTCGTCGTAGACCAGGACTTCCTGAGGCACCGCCCGTCCCGAGGTGACAGTGCCAATCACTGCCGCTGCATAGGCCAGCTGACCGAGCAGGGCGACGACACCAAAAGCGAAGGCAATGAGAAGGAGGGGATCGGAAGCCGAGGCGCCGGCGGCCCAGCCGTCCCCGACATCCACATAGGCCGCACTGTTGGAGCCGGCCAGCCATGAGTAGCCGCTCACGATGCCGGCCGCTCCCATGGTCACCAGGACCCCGCCCACCCCGATCACCGTCAGTCTCAAGAACGAGCGGGCCCGCTTGGTCGATTGCATGGCCCGTCCCGTCACCCTTGGCAGTGCATCGAAGCTGACCCCGGCAACCAGCAGAGGGCCGACACCGAGGAGACACGCGTATTCGATCGCCTCCCAGAAGCTGGTCAAGGCGGTGACGGAGCCGATGGCGCGGAAGGAGGCGAGGCTGGCCATGACCGCGATCACCACACCGAAGAAGAGACCGACGACGCCGGAGGCGACACCAGGGCGAGAAGGCACCCGGTCCCAGTGACCTTGCAGGGTGAGGGAGACATTCGACGCGTTGGCCAGGGCCCCGATAGGGAAGGCAAGGCCGAGGGCAGCGGCGACGGCATCGGCCCAGCCCGGCCCCGGGCCAAAGATCAGCTGGGCCATACCCCACCAGACGGCGGCAAAGCCCAACGACCAGAAACCGGCCACGGCCAACTGCCTCGAAGCCAGGGGCACGTCGACTTCCTTGACCAGCGTGTA
>DATDJH010000067.1:0-7138 GCA_036520635.1 Acidimicrobiia bacterium | reverse complement strand
TGGGGGGTGGTGTAACCGGTAGCACGGCAGGTTTTGGTCCTGTAAGAGCGGGTTCGAGTCCTGCCCCCCCAGCGTCTCCGAGTGAGAGGTTGTCGTTGTCTCTTCATGTGATCGTGCTCGCTGCCGGGCAGGGGAAACGGATGATGTCCGAGCTCCCCAAGGTGGCCCACATGGCGGCCGGCCGGCCCCTGATCGGATGGGTTCTGGAGACTGTGGCCGGGCTCGACCCCGAGACGACCGTAGTGGTGGTCGGTCACGGGGCCAGCGAAGTCGAGCGTCTGCTCCCTGATCACGTGGTGTCAGCAATCCAAGAGGAGCAGTTGGGCACCGGTCATGCCACGAATGTCGGGCTGAACGCGATCAAGGACATCGACCCGAATGACACGGTGGTCGTTCTATATGGCGACCTACCTCTTCTCACCACAGACCTGGTTTCTGGCCTCGCTGCACGTGGCGACGACATCGCCGCCCGACTTGTGGTGGTCGAATTCGAGGATCCAAGTGGCTACGGCCGGGTGATTCACGACAGCAATGGGCTGGTCACCTCGATCGTCGAGGAGAAAGACACCAACGAGGAGCAGCGGGCCCTGCGCGACATCAACGCAGGCGTCTACTCGTTCCGGGCCGGTGACTTGATCGATGCCCTCGCCGGGATTTCGAACGAGAATGCACAAGGCGAGTACTACCTCACCGACGTGATTGGGATACTTGCCGACCGTGGTGAGCGCATCGAACCGGTCCGGGCCGTTCCTGAGGAGGTGGTCGGAATCAACTCTCAAGACCAGTTGGCCGAGGCGAGACGCCTCCTTCAAGCTCGCACCAACCAGAGGCTGATGGAGTCGGGTGTTTGGATGCTCGACCCCGAGCGAACCTATGTCGACGACACGGTGACCGTGGAGCCTGGGGCAAGGATTTACCCCGGTGTCCACCTCGAAGGCGGCACCACTGTTGGCGCGGGTGCCCAGGTCGGGCCTGACGTGTTCGCGGTGGACTCTTCAATCGGCGCCGGGGCCATGGTTTGGTACGCGGTGCTCAGAGGCGCCGTGGTCGGTGACGAATGCGAGGTCGGGCCCTATGCGTCGCTTCGACCCGGCAGCGTCCTCGAGCGGGGGTCCAAGGTCGGGACCTTTGTGGAGACCAAGAACACCACGCTCGGGGAGAAGGCGAAGGCGCCCCATCTCAGCTACCTCGGAGACGCCAGCGTGGGGGCCAGGAGCAACATCGGCGCGGGGACGATCACCTGCAACTACGACGGATTCGAGAAGCATCGGACCGAGATCGGACAGGATGTGTTCATCGGATCCGACTCGATGCTGGTGGCTCCGTTGACGATCGGTGACGGCGCGGTGATAGCTGCCGGCTCGGTGATCACAGAGGATGTGGCCGAAGGAGCCCTCGCCATCGAGCGCAACGAGCAGAAGGAGATCCCCGGCTACGCTCGGCGCCGCGCCCAGAAGCGGGCAGCCAGGAAGTCGGAGGACTGAGTTGGACATCGTCTCCCGGAAGCGGATGATGCTCTTCAGTGGGGGGGCAAACCTTCCACTGGCCGAAGAGGTTGCCGAGGTCATGGGGGTCTCCCTTGGCGCTCTTGAACGCTCCCGTTTCGCCAACGGCGAGATCTATGTTCGACCCACCGAGAGTGTCCGCGGCGCGGACTGCTTCGTGATGCAGAGCCATTGCGAGCCCATGAACGACAACATCATGGAGCAACTGATCACCATCGACGCCCTCACCCGGGCGTCGGCCCGCCGGATTACCGCAGTGATGCCGTTCTTTGGATACTCGCGTCAGGACAAAAAGGTTCTTCCCCGTGAGCCGATCACCGCACGTCTCATCAGTGACCTATTCATGACCGCCGGCGCCGATCGCTTGGTCTCGGTCGACCTCCATACCGGCCAGCTCCAGGGCTTCATCAACAAGCCGTTCGACCACCTGACCGCGCTGCCGATCATCACCGACTATCTCAGCCAACGGATCGAGGGCCCGACCACGGTTCTCTCCCCGGATGCCGGTGGTGTGAAACGGGCGGAGCGATATGCCCGGTTCCTCGACGCCTCGGTGGCCTTCGTCTACAAGCGACGTGATCCGGCGTCGCACAACACTTCGACTGCCCTGGAAATGGCCGGGAGCGTCCAGGGACGCCATGTCGTCATAGTCGACGACATCATCGATACCGGCGGAACCGTGTGCAATGCCGCGGAGATGGTCCGGGCTCAGGGTGCGGTCAGTGTGCGGATCGCTGCTACCCACGGGGTCTTCTCCGAACCGTCGATCGACCTTCTGAAGAACGCCGCAGTGGAAGAAGTGATCGTCACCAACACTCTGCCGGTGTCAGAAGCAATCCTGGAACTCGACAATGTCCAGGTCTTGTCGATCGCCCCGATCCTTGCCGAGACTTTGCAGGCGATCTTCATGGACAGTTCGGTCTCGGAGATCTTCCTTGGCGAGAACGCCTAGACCGGCTGCCCGCCCAATGACGCTTTCTACACTCGGATTTCTGTGAGCGCGCGACACCGAGAACAGCAAGGACCGGCGCAGGCTCGGATGCGCGGATTGATCATCGGACTGGTTGTGGTGTTCTTGGTCGGCTTCTTGGTCTTCCGGGTCCTCGGCGACGACGAGGGGAGTCCTGGCACCACCACTCCGGTCGCTGTTGGCTCGACCACCACCGCGCCCGACGGTTCCGGAACGGTGACCACAGTTCTCGGCGGCTCCACCTCTACGTCCGTGCCGGGTTCCACCGGCTCCACCAGCGCCCTCGGGCCACTCCAGTCGATAAAGCTCGACGTTCTCTTCGAGGGCATGAACCAGCCAACGGTGGTCACCGCCCCCAAGGGTGACGACCGCCTCTTTGTGGTGCAGCGGGTCGGAGTGATTCGGATCCTCGACGCCAACAACGAATTGCTCGACCCGGCCTTCCTGGATCTCACGGACCGGGTTCTGGCGGGCGGGATCGAGCAGGGGATGCTTGGGCTCGCTTTCCACCCTGACTACGCCAACAACGGGAGATTCTTCGTCTACTACACGGACAAAGGCGGTCGTCGCCAACTTTCCGAGTTCGAGGTTTCGACCTCCGACCCCAATCGGGCAAGAGCCGACTCGGAGCGGGTCCTGATCGAGCTCGAGCAGCCGCCAAATGCCTCAGACATCAGGCACTACGCCGGACAGCTCGCCTTCGATCCTGAGGGCTTGCTCATGCTCTCGATGGGCGACGGCGCCGACTCCCGGGCCCAGGCCCAGGACCCGAATACCTTCTTTGGCAAAGTACACCGGATCGACGTTGATTCTGGTGACCCGTATGCAATACCACCGAACAACCCGTTCGCCGATGGAGGCGGACTTCCCGAGGTCTGGGCATATGGGCTACGCAACCCGTGGCGGTTCTCGATCGACCCTGTCGACAGACTGATCTATATCGCCGATGTCGGGCACGCCGACGAAGAAGAGATCAACGTCCTTCCCATCGACGAAGGCGGCTTCAACCTCGGATGGTCGGACATGGAGGGGACCCGCTGCTTCCACAAACAAGACTGCAACCCCGACGATTACACCTCACCAGTCCTCACCTACAGCCATGACGACGGCAATTGCTCGGTGACCGGGGGAGCCGTGTATCGGGGGGAGGAGATCCCCGAACTCAACGGCACCTACTTCTACAGCGACTGGTGCAAGATGTGGATCAAGTCGTTCAAGTACGTGGATGGCGAGGTCACCGAGGAGCACGACTGGACCGAAGAGCTGGGCACTCTCGGACAGGTCGACAGCTTCGGGATCGGGGGCGATGGCGAGCTCTACCTGGTCACCTACGAAGGGGCAGTCGCCAAGTTCACCGCTGTTCGCTAACCCGCCTCGGGCAGGAGCACAGTCTCGCCGGGGTAGATGAGATCAGGATCACCCGAGCGAAGCCGGTGGCGATTCGCCTCGATCACCTGGTGCCAATAGAAGCCGATTTCGGTGTCCTGAGGATGACGGGCCAGGCGTTGCTCGAGATGCTCCGCGGAGATGCTCCAGAGGTGATCTCCCTTCGCGACCACCACCGAATCCGATTCGCCAACCGCGATGGCTATCGGGACGTAGTTTCGGAAGCCGCCGGATTCAGCCCTCGCCACCGGGCTGAGGACGATCACAACTGTGGCCACTGACAACACCCCCCACCGACGCCAGGCACGCTCCATGACTCGAACCTAAGGCCGAGAACGGGGCTCCGGAAGAGGGTTACGATGAGTGGACCGACACGTCAGGGAGCTGTGATGAAGGTCCGTATTGGGGTTGCCCAAACCAACAAGGTGGTCGAGATCGAGGTCGACGACGTTTCGTCCTTCAAGAAGGAGCTGGAACGCGCGGTCGCAGCCGGCGAGCTTGCCTGGTTCGCGGACAGCAAGGGGAGAACCGTTGGAGTACCCGCGAGTCAGGTGGCCTACGTGGAGATCGAAGACGCCGAGAGCGGGCCTGCGGTTGGATTCGCCCCTGCGGTGTGAATCGCTCCGGTCAGACGGCGCGGCGGCGGCGCTCGGCCAGCCAGCGCTTCCGCAGCCGACGCCGATCGTCCTCGGCGTATCCACCCCAGACGCCCGATTCCTGGTTGGTCTCGAGTGCGTACTGGAGGCAGTCCTCCTGGACGGTGCAAGTTGAGCAAATGGCGATCGCAGCGTCGATCTGATCTACCGCCGGACCGGTGGTGCCGATGGGGAAGAACAGGGTCGGCTCCGAATCCCGGCAAGCTGCCAGGTCCCGCCAATCAGTGGTGATGGTTGTGAGCACGAAGTTTTCCTTAATTTGTGATCTTTTTCACAAGGGTGCCGGCCGTTTTAGAGGCCGCACGAGGGATTTCCGGTCCGGAATGTACTGGCCGAACCTTCATTTGTAAACGAGTTTCTCGAGATGAGTAACACGCCATTGATCATCGGTCACCGGGGATGGCCCTCCAGATTCCCGGATAACACCCTGGCTGGAGCCCTGGCCGCGGCTTCTGTAGCCGATGCCATCGAGGTCGACGTTCGGCGATGTGCCGACGGCAAGCTCGTTCTCTCCCATAACCCCGATCAGGAAGGTCGCTTGGTTTCGACCCATGGCTGGGACGTCCTATGCGAGCTCGATCTGGGGGGTGGCCATCACCCCGCCCTCCTCGACGAGGTCATCGCCTCGTTGCCGGAGACACCTCTCATGCTCGAGGTGAAGAATCTCCCCCATCAACCGGGATTCGAGCCCGACCACAGGGTTGGTCTCGAGACCGCGTCGAGGGCTCGCGCCGACGACTGGGTGACTTCGTTCCACTGGCCAACCGTTGATGCCGTCCATCGCGAATTCCCGGGTGTTGCCACCGGGCTGATCGTCGACGGTCCGGAAGATCTGGAGCGAGCCGTGGAACACTGTTTAGACGTCGGCCACATCGCCGTGGTTCCCAATTGGAAGCTGCTCAGCACCGAGGCGGGACGCCTCCTCGTCACAGAATCCGGCCTCCAGGTTCATGTGTGGACCGTCAACGACACCGGCGTTGCAGCGGAGTTGGCCGCGATGGGTGTCACCGGCATCATTAGCGATGACCCGGGCACCATCGCCTCGATCAGGGACACAGGATGACCATCAAGGATGAACTGGCTGAAGAGCTGAGGGACGCGATGCGAGCCCAGGACAAGCCGCGCCGCGACGTCATTCGCCAAGTGGAGACCGAAGTCGCCGTTGCCCGTAGTCAGCCTGGATTCGAGGGAGAGGCGGACGACGAGTTGTACCGCAACGTCATCGGCTCCTACGTCAAGAAGATGGACAAGGCCCGTGACGAGTACCTCGAGATCGGTGAGCGCGGGGCGGCCATGGCGGAGAAACTCGGTTTCGAGGTGCAATACCTGTCGCGGTGGCTTCCAAAGAAGCTCGACGAGGCCGCCACCCGCGAGCTTGTGAGAGTTGCGATCGCCGAGCTCGGTGTGGCCGGTGATTTGAAGGCCACCGGGAGAGTCATCGGACAGGTGATGAAGGCCGACGGCGAGAACCTCGACGGCGGACTGGTTAGTCGCGTCGTTCGTGAGGAGTTAGCCCCCGATTGAGCGTTCCCGACTTCGAACCGATGCTGGCAACCCGTTGGCCAGCGGCGTTCGACGACCCGGGATGGTGGTTCGAGGTGAAGTGGGATGGCTACCGGGCCATCGTCTCGGCCGAGGGCGGGCGGGTCAAAGCCCGTTCCCGTCGGGGCCTGGACCTGATCGGGCCCTTTCCTGAGTTGGCAGGCCTCCCCATCCCCGACGGCGTGGCGCTGGACGGTGAGGTGGTGGCATTCGATGAGGATGGGCGGCCTTCGTTTTCCAACCTTCAGCAGCGCACCGGTTTCGGGGGAAAGGGCACGAGAGCCGACGTCGGGGTGAATCTCGTTGTCTTCGACGTCCTCTTCGCCGGAGAGCCCATCATTGGTGAGCCTTATGAGGAGCGACGGGCACAACTAGAGCGACTCGCTCTGCCCGCCCCAATCGTGGTTCCCGAGCCCCTTCCCGAACACGGACTGTCGCTTTTCGCAGCTGCCGAAGGTCAGGGCTTGGAGGGAATCGTCGCCAAGAGAGCGGGCTCTCCCTATCTGCCTGGGAGGAGATCCCCCGATTGGCGGAAGGTCGCGATCAGGCGCCGCTTGCGGGCGGTTGTTGGGGGCTATGTGCCCGGCGAGCGGAGCCGGGCGTCCACCTTCGGCTCGATCCTCGTGGGCCTCAACGACGATCAGGGTCTCCGCTGGATCGCAGCCGTCGGGTCGGGTTTCGACGATCAGGCCCTCGACGCATTTTCGAGGGCGCTACGTGAACTGGAAAGGCCGACCAAGCCGTTTTACAACGAGGTGTTGGTCCCCAATCCCAGGCCCCCGGTGTGGGTAGAGCCGGGGATCGTGGTCGATGTCGAATTCAAAGAGTGGACCCACGACCTCCATCTCAGAGCACCGGTCTACAAGGGGATCGAGATCGCCGATCCGGACTCCGTGACCTGGGCCGAGGAGGGACCGGGCTAGCCGGCTTTGGCGGTTTTCACTTCTTTGGACTTGGTGGCTTCCACCGAGGCCTTGAGGGCTTCGAGGAGGTCGACGACCTTTGTCGGCTCCGGCGACGCAACGGCGACAATCTCTTCCCCGGCTACTTTCTTGGTGGCCAGGTCTTCGACGGCCTCG
>DATDJH010000066.1:0-2777 GCA_036520635.1 Acidimicrobiia bacterium | reverse complement strand
ACCAGTGCCCGACAGATCGTCGCCTCTGTCGTGTAGCCGGCGCGATCCCACGCATCAGCGGCCTCGGCAAGATTGCCGGTTTGTTCCATACCTGCCGCTCCCGGCAGGTCCTCTTCGGGTAAGGCGATGCCGGTGCGCATTGACCAAAACCCGACCATGGCGCGGCCCCAGATGTCATCTGCCCAACCCGGCAGCCTCTCCGCCTCCTGGAGGAGGGGCGTCGTCTCTGACAATTCGATGACCCCAGTCCAGGCCGCCTGGAGAGCGAGGATCGCGGCGCCCCGGACGATCTCCAGATCGGTAGTGCCCCGCGCCCGGTCGAGGGCGCTCTCCAGCTTCAATTCCGCCCCCGGAGCGCCACGTCGAATCTCGAGGGTCGCCGCAATCATCTGAGCTTCGACTTCGGTCTGGCGGCATGTGGTCTGGCCGAGCACCATCGCCAGTTCCCGATCGGCGTCCACCCAGCGACCTGCGGCGAGGTCGATGTCGGCCAGATTGGCCACGGCTGTGATGTACCAGGCATCGAGCTCACGAGCTGTGGTGAACTCCACAAGCTCCTCGTTGCGCTCCCGGGCCCCGGACAGATCGAAGAACCAGATATGGCTGAGCGCAGTGTTGTTGATCGCCCTCGCGGTCTCCTCATCGGCGCCGCGGTCGATGCCGAGAGCGATGGCTTCCTCGATGAGAGCTCGGCCGGTGATGTCACCGAGCAAGGAAAGGGATGTGCCGACTGTGGTGGCGGCATGGACCTCCACTCGCGCCGAGCCGGCGACCCGGGCCACAGCGATCGCCCGCTTCCCGTCCTGGATTGCCTCCGCGTGACGGCCTTCGACCATGGCTACCCATGCCCGAGCGGCGAGCGCCAGCGCGAGCCCCTCGGATGGCGGCTCATCCTCGAGGACTTCGATGGCGAGCCCGGCGATCTGGTGGGTGGCATCAAGATCGTTGTCCCGTGACTTGTAGAAGGAGAGCCATGCCCGAGCCCCGGCCGTCTCCAGCTCGCTCTGGGCGATATCCACAAGCTCCGCGGCATATCCGCACGCCACGCCTGAGGCGTTGGTCAGACAATGCTCGTGGGCGGCCGCGAGAAGGGTGTCACGCAGCTGGCCGTCGGTCATCCGCCCCCGGAAGAGGAGGGCATTGGAGTAGTGGTACGCCGCCTGACGGTGGGCCCCTCCACGAGCCGAGCTCTCGGCCGCCTGCAGGGAGTAGTTGACAGCCTTCAGGTCGTCCTGTGCACTGAGGCTGTGATAGGCAAGCCGGGAGAGGTCGGGGTGCTCGTCCACCTGCGATTCCAGCTCTTCCAGCACCCGGCGGTGCAGTTCGCGTCTCAAGGCAGGTGGCACTGCCGCTTCCAGGCTGTGTCGGATCAGATCGTGACGACAGGTCACGTGACCGTCCGAGGAGACCAGAAGCCTCCGCTGCACCGCAAGGTCTACATAGGTGCCGGCTGCGGGATCCAACGCCAGCAGGATGTCAAGCGACACCCCATCCGGGGACAAAGCCACCGAATAGAGGGTCTCCAGAGCTTCCGAGGAAAAGTTGGCGGCACGGGCCAGGACGGCGTTACTGATGTTCGACGGAAGCTTCGAGTCGGGGTTGCGGATGACCTCCTCGACCAGGAACGGATTTCCCAGAGTGGCTTCGTGTACCCGCTTCGGGTCGACATCGAGCCCGCGAGTCATCGTCTCCACACCGGAGGGGGTAAGGGCCGGCAACTCGATCCTGGTCGCCGTCGGCCCCAAGTCGGCGACCACGAGATGCATCGGGTGGGCGAGGTCGAGGTCCTCGGGTCGGTAAGTGGCTATCAGCAGGCTTCGGGTGGGAGCGATTCGCCGCCCCAGGTAGCGGATGAGCCCCAGGGTTGCTTCGTCAGCCCAGTGGGCGTCCTCGACGACGAGGACGATCCGGTCGCCCTTGAGCAGGTCCAGCATCCCGGCGTAGACCGCGGTCCGCCCCGAGCCCGTCCTTATGTCCTCACAAAGCTCTGTCGGCAGATCGTCGAGCAGATCGAAGAGGGGGGAGAAGGCGGTCGGGATCCCCACCGGCTCGCAAGCAGCCTCCAGGATCCGGTGCCGATGGTCGAGGCCCCCGAGGAAGGTCCGCAGCAACGAGGTCTTGCCGAATCCCGCCTCGCCCGAGAGCAGGACGGCACTGCCAGTGGCAGCATCGGCCAGGTCGAAGAGACTGGCCAGCTGCTCCTCCCGTTCCACCAGCGAAACCGGCTCGATCACGGGGATCGAGGGTACACCGGCGGGTCTGAGCATCCCCGACCGCCCGCGTTCTGGGGCGGACAAGCGTGCCTGGGCTTGCTCTGAGGCGAAGGTGACCATCGGTGTGTTTCCCGCCCTCAGCTGTGTTCGCTGACGGGGTAGATCTCGTCTGCGACCAGACCGTGGGCCTCACGGTGAACAGTGTTGGCTAGCTCTGCGTTGGCCGCCTCAACGAGGCAGAAGATCTTGCCGTTGGTTTCGTCTACCCAATACCGCTTGTACTCGACGCCGTAGGCACCCTGGGTTTCCAGGTCGCGGGCGTGCGCTTGGGCCACGTCGGCCTCCGATACCCCGCCCTCCATGCTGTGAACGTCCATAAACAGTGGCATGAGATCCTCCTTGCTTGTCTCAATGTCCAAGGTATGCGATAGGCCAAGACAGCGCATAGGGAGAACTCCCTATCTTGCGGCGCCCTCTATAGGGACTCTGGGAGGTGCGCCAACCCCGTAACTCGGGGGCCAGTAGAGCCCAAGATGGGCATCGCTCCCGATGTGCCCTGTTCGT
>DATDJH010000065.1:0-2052 GCA_036520635.1 Acidimicrobiia bacterium | reverse complement strand
TCCTGATCGGGCTCGGGATCCGCGACGTGGAGCAGCGAACCAGCGTCTGACCTCATCCCGGCCGAAGGGTTGATCGGACCTAACGTCAATCCGGTCAACCCTTCCACGTCGGGAGCTCAAATGGTGAATAGTTCGATTGCGTCGTATAGCGACGCACAACAGATGCACCGGCCGTTCGGGTCGGACTCGTTTGGCCGACAAGCCGAGTCGTTCGCTCGGTTTTTCGGGACCCCTCGATTCCTCATCGGACAGACGGTGGTGGTCGTCCTGTGGATCTCGATCAATGTCGTGGCCGTGACCTATCAGTGGGACCCGTACCCGTTCATACTCTTGAATCTGGTGTTTTCCCTGCAGGCGGCGTACGCAGCCCCACTGATTCTTCTGGCGCAGACCCGTCAGGCAGACCGTGACAAGGTCATGAGCGCGGCCGATGCCAATCACCGGGAGGCGCTCGCCGCAGCCAACGTCGAACGGCAGGACATCGCACTCAATCAGTCAACGAAGATGCAGGAGCTTCTCGAGGCGAACACCAGTCTCACCGAGCAGGTGGAACGGCTGACGAGGGAGATCCACGCCCACGTCGTCCCGTCTGATCCTCAGAAGGCTGGGGTGGGCGCCTGACGATCAGAGTGGCTTGAACCTGATGAAGGGTGCCGTGTCGACGTAGTGGTCCAGATGGGCGCTGGCCCGGTCGGGCTCGCTGCCCCAGCTCTCCGTGAGGGCCCTGTAGATGATGGCACCCCGCTTCTCGGGATCGGCCTCGGCCTCCCCGACCACCGGCACATCGGCTGTGAGACCGCGCTTCAGATTGAGGGTGAACTCCGGGTGGGCTTTGATGTTCGCCTCCCAATCCCTCTTGAACCCGGGGCGGCCCGTCAGGTAGTACTCGCCGTCGAAGTGGTGAAAGTAGATCTCGACTCTTCGCGGCAAGCCGGTCTTGCGACCGGTCGTGGTGATATCGGCGATCCCGCCGCGATCCAACGCCTCTTTGACTCTGGCATCCATGAACCGAGCAACCTCGCTTGCCGTCACGATGTTCCCAAACATGTAGCTTGATCTCATGGGCCAACGCATCGAGGTGTCCGCGGTGCCGATGGGATCCGTCGCCCTCTTCAGCACCGACCGCTCGATAACCGGTCAGGACGGCATCGGGTTCGCGCCGGGCGCGATGCGCGACGACGGGCCGCCGGCCGAGCTCGCCCAACGCCTTTTCGAGGCTGACCCTTCGATTGATCACGTCTACGTCCTTTCCAACACGGTCTCGGTGAGGCGTCGGCAGGCCTGGGACGACGATTCCCTCGATCAAGCCATAGATGTGATCAGTGGGCTTTTCATCCACTATTCCCCTGTCCAAGGCGACGTCTCTGCCGAAGGGGACGAGGCGTTGCGTCGACAGCACTACAACGCGACGTTCACCCACATCCGTGCTCACAACGAAGACCTCTGGGTGATGAGGATCCGGTCAGACGAGCCGATCGAGCCCTTTCAGGCAGGGCAGTACACGACACTGGCTCTTGGCTACTGGGAGCCGAGGGCCGACGAAGCCGTGGACGAATTCTCGAGCGGCCAACGGGAGAAGCTCGCCCGACGCTCCTATTCGGTCTCGAGCTCGATCGTCGACGACCAAGGGAACCTGGTGGAGGCGAACCCTCAGGACGTCGAGTTCTACGTCGTGAAGGTTCGGCCAGGGGATGAGGAGATTCCCGCCCTCACGCCACGGATCTTCCTCAAAGGCGTCGGAGACCGGATCTACATGGGTCGCAAGTTCACCGGCCATTACACCCTCGAAGGGGTGCAGCCGACCGACAACGTCATCTTCCTCAGCACCGGGACCGGGGAGGCGCCGCAGAACAAGATGACCGGTGAGCTCCTCCGTCGAGAACACAAGGGCAAGCTCCTCAACGTGGTCTGCGTCCGATACCGGTCCGATCTGGCGTACACCGAGCAACAGGCGATGGTCGAGGAGCGCTACCCGAACTACCGCTACCTCACCCTGACCACCAGAGAGCCGGAGAACGAGGGGAAGAAGGTGTACATCCAGAACCTGATCAC
>DATDJH010000064.1:0-7853 GCA_036520635.1 Acidimicrobiia bacterium | reverse complement strand
AAGGTCTCCTGGACAAGGTCTTCGGCGTCCGACGGATTGCGAGTCATTCGCATGGCCGCACTGAACAGTTGTCGGGTGTACTGCAACGCCTCGCGTTCGAAGTCGGCTTGGTCCGCCATTGCCCCGAGGACGGTACAGAACAGTCTTCTGTTTTCCTTCATCGACACGGCCGAAGGCGGCCGGCATTCTCCAGAGCCGGAGAGGGGAGTCGAACCCCTGGCCTAGCGCTTACGAAGCGCTTGCTCTACCACTGAGCTACTCCGGCGAGGCCCCCAATGGTAAGGGGATGGTTCCCGCTGAGCCAGACCAGAAAGTCGCGTGGGGATCCCCGGTCAGAGCACGAAATGACTCGACAAAGCGAATCCGCTTGACCTGGCCGTTGGCTGTGGGTGCGAGCCGGACATTCACACAGACCTGACCGTTCCAGACGCTTGCAGGCAAATACAGGCAAATGTCAGTCGTGGCGTCGTAGACCGCAATCCAGTCCACCTCCTCGCTGGTGTAGCGATGCTGAACCCACGCCGACGTGCTCGTGATCTTCGCGAAGACAACCTTGCCGTTCGAAGTCGTGTACTTGCACTGGACTCGCTCCAGAGCGCCGTCCTCCTTGCGGACCACGATCAGGTCGTATGGCAGGTCGTGTCCGAAGGGGATGGCGACGCCATGACCCTGTCGTTGCAGATCGGCGAGAATGATCGCCTCCCCGATCTCGCCCTTGGCGGTGGTGATGCCCATGTCGTTCCCTCCCACGGTGGAAGGTATCGGGTGGGTGGGACGGAAAGACTCAGTCCTGGGAGCCGAGACCGGTGACCAGTGTGGCGAGGACCAGCTCTCGACGCAGGCTCCCCTGGATGTCGACCACCGCATCGAGCACATGCTCCGCAGACATCACCGCTTTCCTCGGATTGACGTCAGTGAAGGCGGCCAGTGAGAGGTCGGAGTTCTTCACCGGGCCACCCATCTGCAGAGAGGCCGAGTCGGCGTACCAGGAAGCGAGAATCTCCAGACCGTTCACCAACAGCGACTGCTCCGACCGCCGTCGGGCCCTCTGTTGGGCTTCCTTGCCGACTTCGGCAGGAACCGAGCGCTCGGCGAGTGGGCCGATCTCCTCCAGAACCTCCATCGCCAGGCGCTGACCGTCACCGGGGCGGGGCGTCACCCGTCCCGGGATCGCCAACCACAGATCCCGGAACTGCGCCACCTCAGGACGGTTCATCAGGGCCAGAGCCAGTCCAGGCCGGCCGCCCGACACCACCGCGACATTCGTCGCCTCATCTGTTCCGAGACCGCGCTCCTCGAGGGCGGCCACCAACTCAGCCAATGGCACACGGCCCACGTGCACGGTCCGACAGCGGGATGCGACTGTCGCCGGGAAGTCGTCCTCCGATTCGGCAACCAGCAGGAACACCACCGCGGCCGCAGGCTCTTCCAATGTCTTGAGCAGCGCGTTGGCCGCTTGATCGGTCATCGACCCTGCCTCGGGCAGAAGGAACACCGTGCGGGGTCCCTCGACTGGTCGCAGGGCCGCACGGGTCACCACCGACCGGATTTGGTCGACCCCAAGACTGGTCGCCCCCTCCGGCTCCACCATCGACACATCGGGATGACTCTCCGCCCCGACCAACCGACAGGAGCGACATTCGATGTCATGGACACCCTGGGAGGAGCAGAGGACCGCCGCCGCGAACTGCTTGGCTAGGAGGGCTTTGCCCACCGACTCCGGGCCAACGAACAGGTATGCCTGGGCCGGCTCGGGGGCGTCCCTGCGCAACAATTCGATGACACGGGAGTGGCCAATGATCCCGGAGAAGGGATCAGTCATTCTCGATCACCTCCATGATTCGGTCCACCAATGACTGGACCGGTTCGTCTCCACTCAAGATCATCACCCGTTTCGGCTCTTCCCGCGCCAGGTCGGCGTATGCCTCGTAGACCTGTTGCTGGAACTCCACACTTTCGGCGCCGATCCGATCCGGGCGCTTCTGACGACCGAGTGCGGTGCTCGGATCGACCTCGAGGACAAAGACATGGTCGGGCTCAATTCCCTCCAGACCGATCTCATTGATCTGACGAACCCGGGCCTCGCCAAGCCCGCGAGCCCGTCCCTGATATGCGATCGATGAGTAGTAGCTGCGGTCGCTGATGACCCAGGCTCCTCTCTCCAGCGCCGGAAGGACCACATCCCGCGCCAACTGCGCCCGCTGCGCTGCGAAGAGGAAGACTTCGGCCCACCGATCGACGTGATCTGAGTCGAGGACGATGTCCCGGACCCTCTCGCCAAGCTCGGTGCCACCCGGCTCACGGACCAACACCACGTGGTGCCCCCGGCCCTCGAGACGGTCGACGAGGGCGGAGGCGACAGTGGTCTTCCCCGAGCCATCGCCACCTTCCAACGCTAGATAGCGCCTCATGAATCACCCATCAGCGAGCACACATCTCGCACGGTAACGGGCTGGTGTCGAAGCGCATATGTTGACATTGCCCTTCCTTTTGGGGTCAACTCACCCCGCGAATGCCAAAAAGCCTCGTCATCGTCGAATCCCCAACCAAGGCTCGGACCATCGCCGCCTACCTCGGCGCCGATGTCTCCGTGGAGTCATCGATGGGCCACATTCGGGACCTTCCGCGCTCGGCCGCGGAGATCCCGGCCAAGGCCAAGGGCGAGGATTGGGCCCGTCTTGGAGTCGATGTCGAACACGACTTCGAACCCTTGTATGTCGTCCCCAAAGAGCGCAAAGACCGGGTCAAGAGGCTCAAAGAGCTCCTGGCCGGTGTCGACGAGCTCTATCTAGCGACTGACGAGGACCGGGAAGGCGAGTCGATCGCGTGGCACCTGACCGAGGTGCTCAAACCAAAGGTCCCCGTCCATCGCATGGTCTTCCATGAGATCACCAAACCGGCGATCGAGGCAGCGTTCGCCAATCCGCGAGCACTCGACCAACGCCTCGTTGACGCCCAGGAGGCAAGGCGCATCCTGGATCGCCTCTACGGGTATGAAGTGTCCCCAGTGCTGTGGAGGAAGATCCAGCAGGGTCTCTCCGCGGGAAGGGTTCAGAGCGTTGCCGTGCGCATCGTTGTTGAGCGGGAGCGGGAGCGAATGGCTTTCGTCGCCGCCGGCTACTGGAGCATCGAGGGGATATTTGCCCCGGCCGAGAACCTCGAGCGCACCTTCGACGCCACTCTCTTCCAAATCGACGACAAGCGGGTCGCCAGCGGAAAGGACTTCGATAGCTCGGGGCGGGCCAAGGAAGGGGTCCTCACCCTCGACCAGGAGCAAGCGACGACCCTCGCCGAGGCACTGCTCAATCAGCCGTTCAATGTCGCGTCGGTCGAGCAGAAGCCCTACAAGCGATCGCCCTATCCGCCCTTCCGGACTTCGACGCTCCAACAGGAGGCGGCCCGCAAACTCCGTTTCTCGTCGTCGCGGACGATGTCGGTCGCGCAGCGTCTTTACGAGAACGGCTACATCACCTATATGCGGACCGACTCGACCGCCCTCGCCGAGTCGGCGGTGGCGTCGGCACGGGCGCAGATCGCCAAGCTCTACGGCGACGAGTACCTGTCGCCGAAGCCAAGGGTCTACTCATCGCAGGTGAAGGGAGCTCAAGAGGCCCATGAGGCAATCCGACCTGCCGGCGAGGTGTTCCGCACCCCGGAGCAGGTGGGCGCCGAGGTCGGGCCTGACGAGGCCAGGCTGTACGACCTGATTTGGAAGCGAACTCTGGCCTCCCAAATGGCCGATGCGGTGGGCTTCACCGTGTCGGCGAAGCTGACCGCGACCAGCGCCGAGGGGGTCAAGGCAACCTTCAGCACCAGCGGGCGAACCATCACTTTCCCTGGTTTCCTGCGCGCATACGTGCAGGGAGCTGACGACCCTGAGTCCGATCTCGACGATCGCGAGGAGATCCTCCCGCCGCTGACCGAAGGCGAAGCTCTGGCCGCGCAACGCCTCGAGCCCACCGGGCACGAGACCAGGCCGCCCGCTCGCTACACGGAGGCCTCCCTCATCCAAAGGCTCGAAGAGCTCGGAGTGGGCAGGCCGTCCACCTATGCATCGATCATGTCGACCATCCAGGACCGGGGATACGTCTGGAAGCGGGGAACCGCCCTCGTCCCCACCTTCACCGCCTTCGGGGTGGTTTCCCTGCTCGAACACCACTTCCCCAATCTCGTCGACTACGCATTCACCGCGGAGATGGAAAACGACCTCGACCGGATTGCGGCCGGTGAGGAAGAGACCGTGCCCTGGCTCACTGCCTTCTATTTCGGGAGCGACGGGCTCAAGGAGCGGGTGGCCACACGCCTCGACGAGATCGACCCCCGAGCCATCGGGTCGATCCCGATCGGTGAAGACAAGAGTGGACAGCCCGTCATCGCACGAATTGGCCGATACGGGCCTTACGTGGAGCGGGGAGAGGAGCGGGCCTCGATCCCAGAGGACGTCGCCCCAGACGAGCTCACCGTAAGCCGAGCCATCGAGCTCTTGGAGACGCAGAACGCCGGGGACAAGATCTTCGGGACCGACCCCGACAGCGGGCTTACGGTCTACGGCCGAACCGGACGCTTCGGGCCTTACGTCCAACTCGGTGAGGTCGAAGAAGGCAGCAAGGAAAAGCCGAAGCGGGCCTCGCTCCTCAAGACGATGTCCTTAGACGAGCTTTCCATGGACGACGCCCTCCGCCTTCTCTCCCTACCCCGCACGGTTGGCATCGACGAGGCCGGCGTGGAGATCGTCGCCCTTAACGGCCGGTACGGCCCCTATATCCAAAGGGGCACCGATCGACGCAGTCTCGAAGCGGAGGAGCAGCTGTTCACACTGACCGTGGATGAGGCGCTCACCCTCCTTGCCGAGCCGCCCCGGCGACGGGGCCAGCGCAATTCCGGGCCTCTGAAGGAACTTGGCGCCGACCCCGTCAGCGGCAAGCCCGTAACCGTCCGCTCGGGCCGTTTCGGCCCATATGTAACCGATGGCGAGGTGAACGCGTCCCTGCGTCAAGGTGACTCGCCGGAGAGCATGACCTTGGAGCGAGCAGCCGAGTTGCTTGCGGGGCGTCGCGAGCGCATCGGCGGCTGACCAGGCCCACCGGCCTTTGGGCCTGGGGACCCTCAACTTCGTGGCGCTGGGGGCCGATCTTCTAGATACAGGAGCCGATCAGTATCTCGTATGTATCCCCGACCCGATCGACTTGGGCAGCTGCCACACGAGCGGCCTCGATTTTCGTGGCCGCGATTGCCTTTGGCTTTGGCTTCGCCCTGGTTGCCGGCAAGCCACTTCAGGACGTCAACACCTCACAGGTCCTCTACGCGTCCGCGGCGGTCGCATCGGGTCTGATCCTGATCGCTGCGGCGATCATTGCCAACGGCCGTTCCCGGATCGCCTGGAGTCTGATCGGCACGGGCGTGCTGTTCTGGGGGATCGGCGAGGCAGTGTGGATGATTCAAAGCCGGGCCGGGGAGATCCCCTATCCCGGGATCGCCGACTTCTTCTATGTGGCCGGCTACCCGTTGATATTCGCCGGCGTGATCGTCCTCCCCTATCTTCGGCCGGGGCGGTTCGAGCGCATCCGGCTGGCGATCGATGCCACCGCGGGGACCTTGTCCTTGGCCGTGGTCATGTGGGTCGCCTATCTCCACGACGTTGTGGCGTTGGGCACCGAACCGGTCGAGACCTTCCTCAATGTGGGCTACCCGCTGGGCGACATCCTCTTGATGACGGCGTTGATGGTTCTTGCCATGCGGAGGTCCGAACAGCGTCTCGACCTCCGAATTCTTCTGCTGGCAGCCGGTGTGGCGCTCACTGCCGTGGCAGATGTCGCCTTCTCGCTCCAAAGCGCTTCGGGCACCTACGTCGAGTGGGGCTGGATCGATGGCTTGTACCTCTTCAGCTATGGGTTCCTCGCCCTGTCCGCCTGGTTCGTCACCAGGCCAGCGCCATCGCAAGAGACCAGCTATCGCTCGTTGAACACCTGGCAGTTGATCGCGCCCTATACGGCGGTGGCGACTCTGTTCCTGGTGCGGCTGTTCACCAGTTCGGGGAGCGACCTCCTGCTCAACCTCGCAACCACCGCAGTGGCCATCCTGGTGGTGGTCCGCCAGAACCTTGCAGTTCGTGAAAAGAAGGAGCTGCTGGAGCGCCAGCGTGACGATCTCGTCGCCTCGGTGTCACACGAGTTGCGAACTCCACTGACCGGGATCCAGGGCTATGCCGAGATCCTGTCCGACTCATGGGAGATGTTGACCAACGAAGAGCGCGCCGAGATGTTGGACACGATCAACACCCAGGCCAACCATCTCGGTCACATCGTGACCGATTTGATCGATGTTGCCCGCGATCGCCTGCAGAACGTGAAGCTGAACCGGGTCGACTACGGCGCCGCCGACATCGTCCGGGAAGCGGTTGCAGCCAGCGGTGCCGGTCGCGACATCCGTATTGCTGCCGAATCCGAAGCTCGAGTATGGGCCGAACCGGACCGAGTCCGCCAGGTTCTCGTCAACCTGATCACAAACGCTATCCGATACGGTCACTCCGAAATCCTGGTCACGGCCGCCCGCACCGGGGGAATGGTGACGTTCGCGGTCCATGACGACGGGGAAGGCGTCCCCGCCAAGTACCAGGCCGACATCTGGGAACGATTCGAACGGGGATTCCACAAGTTCAACACAAGCGAGCCCGGCTCGGGGATCGGATTGTCAGTGGCCAAGGGACTGGTCACCGCTCACGGCGGGACCATCGGCTACCGGACTTCGGAACTTCTCGGGGGGGCTTGCTTCGAGTTCACGATTCCAACCCCCGATGCCCATGAGCCGATTGTGGTGGTTGGCGGTCGGGTGGAACGAGTCGGCTGAGCCGAGCCCTTGGGCTCGCCTCGATTCCTTACAGCCTATTTCTGGAAGTAGCTGGCCAACATCCCCAGCCCGACGCCGATGACGGCGCCGATCCAGATCCCGGTCGACATCTGATCGATCGCCACCCCGACTGCGGCGCCGATCCCGACGCCGAGCACCGCCCCGACACCGACCAGTGATCCCCGGCGATCTGGCTTCTCGCGATCCTCGCCCTTCTCCGGCTCGGTCATGATTCCTCCTAGAGGACGTTGGCTGCCATCTCTGCCAGGGGTGAGCGTACGGAGCGCTCGAGGGTGATGTGCCCGAACAGCGGTGAGCCTTTGAACTTTTCGATCAAGGCGGCCATCCCGCCAAAAGGCGAGATGTAGGGGTTGTCGACCTGGGAGAGGTCCCCGCAGAACACGACCTTGGAGTCTCGTGACATTCGGGTCAGGATCACCTTGAGGGTGGGCAGTTCGAGATTCTGCGCCTCGTCGATGATCACGAACTCCCCTGTGATCGAACGTCCCCGGAGATAGGTGACGGCTGCCATCTCGAGCTCGCCACGGTCCACCAGCTCATCGATCGCGTGCCGGGCCCCATCGACACCCGCGTCCGAGAAAAGGGCATAGAGGTTGTCGTGTACTGCGGCCATCCATGGTGCGAGCTTCTCGTTGAGATCTCCGGGCAGGAAGCCGACTTCCTGGCGGCCCACTGCGACCAGGGGGCGATACACCGACACCCGGCGGTATCGGCCCTGTTCGACCACCTGTTCCAGAGCCGCCGCCAGAGCAAGGAACGTCTTGCCGGTGCCAGCCATCCCCATCACCGAGACGGCCGGGATGTCCGGATCCAGCATTTGGTGCAAGGCAACGGTCTGGCGGACATTCTTGGGCTCGACGCCGAACGCTCGAACGTGGGTGGGCACCCGCTCGACAGTCACCACCGGGTCGGATTCGATGACCCGTGCCAGCGCCGAATGAGAGGTGCCGGCCTTGAGAATGATGAATTGATTGACCTCGGCCTCC